>PGXB01000037.1 GCA_002838945.1 candidate division Zixibacteria bacterium HGW-Zixibacteria-1 | reverse complement strand
TCAACATCTGAACACCTCCTGTCCTTCGGGACTCAGGATGAGAAAGAATCATAATAATAGTATCCTTTCTCCGTGTCCACTAAATCGGGGGAACTTCAAGTGATATTGACCAAAAAACATTCAATATCATCTATAAAAATGAACAAGTCCAATATATTGTCCGCAATGGTGATAATTATTCTTTTGAAAATGAGATTATTACTAAGGATAACAAATTTAAATACGTTCCTCCTTACAATCTTATTTCTGAGGTACTGGAAAATTATATTTTTCTACCATCATATCCTAAGGATTATCAGTGCGATGAAAAATTATATCAAGAAATAGAGGATTTTTTAGCTGCCTATATATTAATACCAGAGGAATATTTGCATATATGTGCAGCTTATGTGGTCGGGACTTGGATTTATGATTCTTTCAAATGTTTTCCTTATTTGCACATCCAAGGCCAACCTGGGCATGGTAAGTCTAGATTAAAAGATTTGCTCCTCAGGTTAGTATTTTTGGGTGTACCACATTCTGGTTCCTCAACTGTTTCCACCCTTTTTAGGATTACCAATCAAATCAGGGGAACTGTAGTTTCTGACGAGAATGATATTTTAACTAAAAATAAAAACGATGAAACTAGCAATGTTTATAAGCAAGGCTTTGAGACAGGTAATCCTGTTCATAGAACAAATCAGAATAGGGATGGGCAATACATTACGGAAAGATTTAGTGTATTTTGTCCCAAAATCATAACTACAATTGACCCAATATTTGATGCAGCCTTAGCGTCAAGGTGTATCAAACTCTATCTGGAATATCAACCAGAACACGGGAAACCCATACAACTGCCCAAAGAAATAGATGGCGGAGCTTTGGAGCTGAGAAATAAACTATTAAAATATCGATTTGATTATCTTAGTAATACTCAGCCATTATCATTTGATATAGAAGGAGATTATGATAATCGAACAAAGCAAGTATTTGCTCCATTGTTTTCTTTTGTTCCTAAAAATATAAAACCGGTTTTAACGGAATACTTGGATAAACACAAAGCGGCAATAAAAGCTGATAAAGCGGATTCAATAAATGGTAGAATCATTGAAATCATCAATGGGGCGACAGACTCCAAGGTATATTGTAAATATATCTCAGAAAAGCTACGAAATGGATTTGAGGGCCAATCGAAAGAAATTACCGCCAAAAAGGTCGGCGTTATCATCGAGCAGGACTTAAAGCTTGAGAAAGACCGGGATGCCAATGGGGTTTATATAATGCCCACCGATTCCAACCGTGAACGGATTTTGGAATTAGTTGACCAATACGGATTAGCCTCATGATGAACGTATGAACATAGTGAACGTTAAAAAGGGAGAGGGAAGGGAAACAGAAGATATATTTATTATATATATAATAAATAAATATTAAAAATAACCCCTCTCTTCTCTCTCTCACCCCTCCCAATGTTCACAACGTTCACAAGTTCACAGGTGGAGTCCTCCGACCTGATGTGTTCCCACACCATGTCAGCCATTTAGAGCCCAAATTTGTAAGCCGGGGTATTAGCAGGCTTTAACCAGTCCAGTCATAATTCTGACATAGAACAAGCCCCCTACCCTCCAGAAGTCTTTCCAGAGGGCTTCTTTGGAAGTTTAAAGGGTATTCCTGAAGGGTAATTGGACCTAAAAAAGAGAATATTATCTGGCATTTACAAGTTTTTCCACAGCTTTTTTGGTGTGTTCCTGAGTCTGATGGGAATAGATTATTGTCGTATTCCAACTCCTGTGGCCTAGCAAGCTCTGAACAGTGGGGATATCGACTCCTGCCATGAGTAAATTGGAAGCAAAGGTGTGCCGGAAGTCATGGATTCTGGTAATGTGAGGGAGTCCTACCCGTCTGGATAAGGTGAGAAGCTTCTTTCTCAAGACATTATCCTCAATCTTTCTGTTGTTATTGTTAAAAACAAAAGAACATTTAGAGTTCGACTGAAATTTTTCCAAAATACTTTTGACGGTTTGATTGACAGGGATAGTTCGTTCATATGATTTGGGACTCCAAAAAGGCTTCTCCTGGATTTTAATAAGCTCCTGTTCCCAATCGATATCATCCCATGTAAGATTGACCAGCTCACCTCTACGCATTCCTGTGTTCAAAAGGGTAATAAGTATATCCCTGAACCAGAATCCACTTCTAAGCGTCTCACAGCCACGGAGAAGAGCGTTTACTTCCTCCTCAGTGAGAGCCTTACCCTTTTTGGAATCGCTCGTTTTGAGCAGTTTTAAACGGCTGGCAGGGTTACTTTCCAGCCAATCATTATCGACAGCCCAACTTAAAGCTGCTCTAATAACAGTAAGCTCGATATTGATAGTCTTTGCCTTCGGTTTAGGTTTATTATTCTGTCTGTACAACATATATTCCTGAAGATTTCCTCTGCCAATCTGACTGATAAACTGAATAGGAGAGTGAACCGTAAAGAACTTTCTGAAGTGTTTAATGGCATTGTAATATCTGATATAAGTCCCTTTGGTCAATCGAGAATCACAACTCTCAAGATAGTTATTAAAAAAGAAATCAATGGGAATCTCAGGACGATTGGGTCGGATATCACCTTTGAATAGCTTATAGCGAAGTTCTTTGAGCAGAATATCTGCTTCTCTTTTGTCTGTACCAACAGATTTTCTGACTCGCTTACCATTGACCGAATAATTCAGATAATAACAGCCTTTTCGATGATACAAAGTCGCCATTTTGACCTCCAAAATTAGCCCTTTTGTCATAGAATGTCACAAAAGAACGATTTCCGGTTTTGGCAACTTCTTGTTATTGATGGGATTAGTACACAAATAAGCTGGGAGACAGGGATTCGAACCCCGATACCGTGGTCCAGAGCCACGTGTCCTGCCGTTGGACGATCTCCCAGTATTAAGACTGTCGGAACCTATCTATCAGTATCGGCAAAGGTCCCTGATAATTTTCACCAAATATATATGGGGAAAATGTTTTGTCAAGTAAATGCTGACCCGTTTCACCCCCTTTTTCAATTTAAAATCACTATTTACCGGCATCAAGGCAAAAATAACAGCGGGCGAGCTTGCCCCAAAAGAGTCTTCCCAAGTTTCAAACTTTTTCCTGGCATCCGGCAGGGACAAAATCGTTACTTGAATTTAAAAATGACCGATTGTCACTTTGAGATGACTGCCACGATGGCTTTGCCTGTGATCCTGATATTACAGCGACTGCTTTTAAATTGATTGCGGAGAGTCAGGGAGTCCCCGGTTTGCAGTCGTTTTCTGGGGGCGGGATACTTCAAGCCGCTAAATTCGAGCTCGGAACCATCGGATAACGGTATCACAGACAAATAATCACCCTTATGAGCGTGCAAAACTGTGGAATTGTCATGCAATAAATAGACTGTAATGCCCGGGCTGATTAAACGGGCCAAAACATTCCGACTATTCCTTCGGTTGAATTTGTTCACGAGTTCAAGCAGAAATATGTTGCCCAAAGTATGGTCTATTTCGTCAATAGCGATCCCGCCGCATATGTCGATGAATTCAGCGCCTCGTTCAAGAGAAAGTTCAAGCGCCAGCTGGCTGTCGGTCTTGTCTTTTTGCGACGGATGCCGAATTACTTCGAATCTTGACAGATATTTTGAAGACATCATCGGAGCGGAATCAAAATCGCCGATCAGGAGATCCGGAGTCAGTTTATGTTTCCGAAAAAATCTAATGCCGCCATCGACAGCAATTTTATATCCGCCCTTAATGAGTCTCAAATAGAAACTGTTTTCCCGGCTCGGGTAGTGCGAGTTGAGGAACAAAATATGACGCGAGGGGTATTTCATCAAAATTTTCAATTCATCTTTCCGCGGCTAGTTATTCTCAGTTTTTTCAACACTCGCTCTCGATCCACCAGATAAGCATAATCGAACAGGTTCATGGCTGTGCAAATATGGTTGGGTATAATACGAATACGATCACCAATCCGAAATTTCCGGGTCGCTTTATCAATAATGCCATGCTCTTCGGATAATCTGCTTATAATGCCGCCACCACCAATAATACGGCCGAAACCGGTAATGGCATCGCTGCCATGGGCGCCACGATCAAGCGCCAGCGCTTTGCTGCCGGCGTCAATTATAACACGACCCACTGACGATTTGCTAATCATGGTGGATATTATTGATGCCGCACATTGCCTTACTGAGATTGTTTGAAGTGTTACTTGAGTTACATCATTAAAGATATAATTGCCCACACGCAATTCTGTGACCCCCTTGATAGCTGAACAATATTTCGCTGTGGGGGTCGAGCCGACTGAGACAATCTTAATACTATGACCTCGCCGTTGCAGAATATCCGCCAGATCCGCCAGCCTCTTCCCTTCATATTGGCCTATCTTTTTGATTTCTACCTTACTGGAAGAGGCATAGGCATGGCCGGCATGAGTCATCAGCCCTGCCAGTCTGATACCTTTCAATCCGGCACAGAAGTCGGCCAGTTTTAACACTTCGCGATCATTTTCAAGGCCGCATCTATTCAGGCCGGTGTTTATCATGATAAGAACATCTAATGTTCGATGCGCTTTTTCAAAGGCCAGGGCCAGTTCCCGAGCATTATCAAAGGAATCAATTCCGACGGTCAATCGATTTTTTCGATGGAGCCTGAGCAGCCTTCTTATTTTAATCGAACCGGTAATAATATTGGCAATCTGAATATCATTGATGCCGGCCTCAGCCATCATTTCCGCCTCGCCCAGCTTGGCCACAGCGATGCCGACAGCACCCGCTTTAAGCTGCAATTTGGCCAGCTCAGGAATTTTGTGAGTCTTGATATGAACGCGGAGATTGACCCCATTTCTTTCCGCCAGGCGCTGCATGGAATCAATATTGTCCTCCATAATTGATTTTTCAATCAGTACGGCCGGGGTATCGATATCATAAATTGTCCGGATCATAGAATCAAAATATCAATCTTAAAGCGAATGGCAAGCAATATCCGAATCGATGCCTAAGCAGTTATTATGGCGCCTATAAGAGAAATCACCAATAAAATAATGAATGAAATCAGCAGCCATTGCAGGCCGATTAAGGGCAAAAGAATGGTGACCGCAGTCAGGGCGCCGATGGCCGAGCCGATAATTTCAAGGGCATAGCCAAGACCTCGATTCGATTCCGACTTCCCATAATAATAGCGGTCGGTGGCGGCAACAAACAGGGAGCCGGTCGCCATGGCCATGGTGAGCAGGAAGCATATCTGATATATAAGAGCAAATGAGGTCCCAATGCTGTTGTAGGTCGCATAATAGACCACTATTGCCGTCAACATCAGCAAAAGGGCCGGGTATTCCAGATTCTCTT
Source organism: candidate division Zixibacteria bacterium HGW-Zixibacteria-1 (assembly GCA_002838945.1). Classification (NCBI taxonomy): domain Bacteria; kingdom Pseudomonadati; phylum Candidatus Zixiibacteriota; species candidate division Zixibacteria bacterium HGW-Zixibacteria-1. The sequence continues at coordinate 32,411 of PGXB01000037.1, read as the reverse complement.
TGTTTATTCGAAGCGAATAGTAGGTGCCGAGCGCCAAACCAATCATAAAGGAACCAATCAGTATCGCCATCTCCGAATAAAGCGATCCGGAGGTTGACTGAAAAATATAGAATGAAATCAGTTCCAGGGAAAGCGAGACGAGCCCGGCTATGAAATATAGAAAGAGTCCAAAAGCTCGCCGACGTCTGCGACGCATAATCAGGATAAGCAACAGGGCCAGGATCAGCGCCGGCAGAATAATCATAAACTGGGGATTTCCCAGAATAAAAGGAATTAACTTTCTATCCAGCCCATCGGCAGTTGACCGGTAAACCGCCTGATAGTAAGGTATTATCGGTCTATTGAGAGTATTCGCCCGCAGAGAAGCTTGAAGCGCTTTCTCCAGACGGGCGATTTTCAATTCTTCCAGTCGATCCGGCAGATAAATGCTATTAATATATTGAGGTTTATAGGACAATGAGTCCGAATTAAGTATGGCCTGCTCCGAAGAAATATTCAACAGCGAATCATCAAAGGCAAAAAATAAGGTCGTTTCTCCCGGCCATAATATGACATAATTAAAGGCTCTCTTGAAAGTGTTATACAGCGCGGCCAAAAGAATACTTTTCTCGGGCGAGATATATCGGTCGGTATCGTATGGCGCCGGATAAAACAAAATCCCGTGGTCTTCAAGACTTCCTTTGGTTTGATTAAGAAACTCTGCGGTCAGGAGCCGGCTGACTTTGTTATTATCCGGCTCACCCGGATTCAGAATAATAATATCATATTTACTGATGATTTGATGCTTAAGGAAATATGAAAGTTGATCGTCATCAATTCGATTTAATCCCGCCACTGGAGGAATGAACTGATTAATGGCCTCCGAGAGCTCTTTCCTGGGATCGAGAGCGGTCAATTTGACACCGGTAAGGCTGTCAGCAAGTTGCATAACGCCGAATTCCGCCCGGCCGATATACAGGACGTTCTTGCTGTCCGGCTTGTAGAGAAAGGGCGGCAATAGGCAGCTTTCCGCCTGCAATAGATTTGGATATGATGCCTCGGCGGCATTATCGGTCATAAGGGTAATCATCTCATTTCGGGACAGGATAGCCTGATGCCCGTAGTGAGTATCGAACGATTTTTCGATCCGAAAAGAATCATATTTGGTCCTGTCAAGATAAATATCCAGGGTAGGAATTATCATTTTTATAACTACAAGAATTGCCAGAAGAGTCGGGAGAATAATATATATTTTTCGATTTCCGACGGGCATCAGATAAAGTGTCAGCATCACCACTCCAAGCGCGAAAGCCATGGCCAGCGTGGAATAAACAATTCCGACCAGAGCCGCAATAGCCACTCCCCCGATAAAGGCGCCGATGCCTTCCAAAAGGTAAACCTGGACAATGGATTTTGCCGGACGGTGCCCTTCCCTGGTTATGGCGGTAAAGAGCCAGCCGGAGATAACTCCGACCGGGATCATAGCGGCTATCGATAAGAGCGCGGCCGTAGAAAATGGGACAACTTCACCCGGAACGCTGATCGCAAAAAGGGGACCGAGTCGTGCCGTAATAATCGACGACGGCAGCAATATGGCCCCGATAATAAACAACGGCAGTGCTTTGATTTTAATTTTTCTGATGCCGCCGAGACCGGCCCCGCCCGCGACGGCAATAAGCCAGCCGAAGAGAGCGGTGCCGATAAGAAGCTCATCGCCATTAAAAGAGGCTATCAGCTCCCGCAATAAAAGAACCTGGCCCCCTATTGAAAAGAAGCCAAGCAAAAAGGCTTTTCGGTTCATTAAAAAAGTCCGGGTATTTTGTGCCCGCAATCGGGACATTTGCCGTTTTTTATTTCGTTCCGAATAATGCGATATCCCCTGCGGTCAATCAACAACTTTTCGCATTTGGGGCAATAAGTCGATTCGGCCGGATGCCCGGGTAGATTTCCGAGATAGACATATTCAAGACCTTCGGCCCGGCATATCTGATGTGCTTTCTCAAGGGTGCTCTGCGGCGTCATGGGCAGGTTCTTGAGCAGATATTGAGGGTGAAAACGAGAGAAATGAATCGGGGTATCGGTCCCCAGATTGGTTTTAATCCACCCTGCCAGCTCCCTGAATTCCTGATCACTGTCATTTAGCGTCGGCACGACCAGATATACTATTTCGAGCCAGACACCGCTCTTTTTTATTTCAACCAATGCTTCAAGTACTGGCTTTAATTCATTATCCACAATATCTTTATAATATTGTTCCCTTATGGACTTTAGATCGACCTTAATGGCATCAAGCTGGGTCAGGAGTTGCTGAAGCGGTTCCTTTTCGATGGAGCCACCGGTAATCATTACTGACTTGACGCCCTGCTTATGCCCCAGTTCGGCTATGTCATACATGTATTCATAGAAAATGACCGGCTCGGAATAGGTATAGGCAATAATCGGCACTTTTCGGGAAACAGCGACGCCGACGACGCTCTCAGGCGGCATATCCATATTATCGGTCTGTTCCGGGCGAGATTGCGAAATGTCCCAGTTTTGACAGAATTTACAATTGCAGTTACAGCCGGCGGTCGCCAGCGAAAAAGCATTCGAGCCGGGATAAAAGTGAAACAGCGGTTTTTTTTCAACCGGGTCAATGTTGACGGCACAGGGTAAGCCATAAACCAGGGTGTAATAGACATCTCCCCTGTTCTCCCTGACCCCGCAGTAGCCGCGTTCGAGATCGGTTATGCGGCAATGCCGCGGGCATAGTTCACATTCAATTCCCCCCGTCTCGAGCTTTTTATAGTACCGGGCTTCGACCTCGGAAAGTCTTTTCGTGAAATCAAAGGCGCTGGCGTTCTGGATACCGCCGACAATTCCGGGCAGCAAATCAGTGTGGGCCGCAACAGCAGCAACAGCGCCGCAACCGAGACACTTGACAAATAATCTTCGATCCATCAGAACAGCACTCCTTTCGAACCATTACCGTCGCTGTCAAGCTGTATGACATCAATCGAGATTCTTGTCATATCGGCAATCCCGAGGCCGATTTTTTCGGCCTCGACCAGGTAATTGACCGGCCGGCTGTCATCTTTCAGGGTCGGCATATTATGGAGGACGCGGATATGATCCAGCAGTTCCAGGGCGACTCGATCGGCGGCCACCGGATCATCAGATATAATCAGCCCGCCGTATTTATGCAGATACCGGCTGTCATAGCCGGGGCCCATATGATATTGCACTTTCACGGCATCAATGATGATCAACCGGTTCTTGGTTTTAATCGGTGTCAGGGCCGAAACATGGGCGGCAAAAGGGCTGCAATTGTCGGCATGATATTTATTGGGATTATTGATGGCCCCAAACATATTTTTCAGTCCGCCGGACAACCCGGCTATGGAATGGTCTTTCAAAACAGGCATATTGATATTGGAATCGATCATATCGGTCATAATGCGCGTTACCAGGGAGTTGGCTTTTCCATGACCGTATAAATCAGGGCTGTACCCGGCGTTGTTGCTGTCGGTACCGAAACATCTCCGGCCAAAAGAAGAGGCATTAAGTTCATAGCCGGCTTTTTCCAGTTCGCGTGATTGTCTTTCCCAGACAATAATATTATTGTCTTCAAAACCGGCCTTGATCAAAATATCGCCCAGGGCCTCGGTTAAAGGGATAGGTGTCGAATTGAACTTATGCGTCAGACAGTTGGTTTTCATACCGATCACTCTGCCCGGCAACAGGGTCCGGATTTCCTTATCAATGACCGGCGAATCGAAAAGCCTTTGCAAGCCTTTTATGAGCATAATTTTATAATCACTCTTATTCAAAGCCTCGTCGGCCTTCCTATCAACCATTCTGACAACAACTACTTTGCTCATACTCAAATATTATACAACGATTTCCAGTCTGACCGCCAATACTTTTTTCTTGACCGTCCACGTAAAGATTAGTATTCTAATTTGAGGATTAAATATGCATAAAACACTCATTTTTTCTGTCTTACTGGTCATATTATGCGGGCTTTCTGTTTCCGGCCAGCAGGCGCCGAGGCGGCTTCCGGCCGTGGCAGACATGTTCTACCCTGCCGACGCAGCCAAACTCCACCAGATGGTGGATCAGCATCTGGCTTCTGTCGGCGCCCAGAGTGAAATTGACGGTAAATTGATCGCTCTGGTGGTTCCACACGCGGGACTGATTTACTCGGGACAAATCGCCGCCTACGCTTATAAACTGCTGGAAAATTCGGGAGTAAATAAGGTAATCCTGTGCGGCCCTTCACATAAATATGGCTTTGATGGCATCTCGGTCTATGCGCCGGGCGGCTCATGGTCGATGCCCTTTGGGGATGTCCGAATTAACCGCGAAATGGCTTCGAAGCTCATATCCTTTTCTGATAAAATTAATTTCATTCCTGAGGCACAGGATCGCGAGCATTGCCTTGAAGTCCAGTTGCCTTACCTGCAAACGGTCATGAGTGATTTTACGATGGTGCCAATAATTATGGGGAACCAGAGTAAAGAAAATATCAAATTACTGGCCGATGCCTTGAAGAGCCTCGAATTCGATTCTCAGACTGTGATTATCTCTTCAACCGACTGGCAGCATTATAAGCCGGCCTCAATCGGAAAGAAATTTGATTCCACCGGTTTGGTTTGTTTTGAGAATCTTGATCCGGTCAGACTTGAAATGGCTCTGGCCGACGGATCAGTCGAAATGTGCGGAGGCGGACCGGCGGTGGCGGTGATGAAAGCGGCGATTGCGAAAGGCGCCAATAAGGCAAAAATACTGAAGTATGGCGATTCGGGTGATATTTCCGGAGATAAAAGCTCGGTGGTCGGCTATGCCGCAATCGCTCTATATAAATCAAATGATAATGGTTCAAAATTATTGGGTAAAGATAAGAAAAAAGAATTACCCTCAACGCTCGAGCTTACTGATGAGGATCGGCAAATATTATTGCAGATCGCACGAAAGACCCTTGAAAATTATCTTTCGGGTGGTTCAACTCCCGAATTCGAACTGACCGATAATCTTAAGAAATTCGGCGCCGCTTTTGTGACGCTGGAAAAAGATGGCCGGCTGCGGGGATGTATCGGGCATACGACCGCTGTCGAGCCGCTTTATAAGACGGTCTCCGATTGTGCCATCCAGGCCGCGGTGGCCGATCCCAGGTTTCCTTCGGTGGATCGGGCGGAACTCGATAAATTGCATATCGAGATTTCGGTTTTGAGTCCCATGCAGAAAATTGAATCACTCGAGGACATCGTGGTGGGCCGTGACGGTTTAATGATTTTCAAGGGTCAGAGTCGGGGATTGCTTTTGCCCCAGGTGGCCACTGATTATGGGTGGGATCGGACCACATTTTTGGAGCAGACGTGTCAGAAGGCCGGTCTTCCCACAGATGCTTACAAATCACCGGATGCGACGATTTTCAGGTTCCAGGCGAATGTATTCGGCGAATAAATACCGGGGCCGCTTGACAACTCTCGATTGCTTAGTTAAAATATCACTTTTGCTTATAAGGAGGGTGACCAATTGATTTATGGAGTCATACTGGCGGGCGGCCGAGGCGAACGATTCTGGCCGCTGTCGAGGACGGAAAGGCCGAAGCAGCTGCTCAAGCTGATTTCCGACAAAACCATGCTCCAGGAAACAATTGACCGGGTCCTTCCTCTGATTCCGGTCGAGAGAATCATAGTTGTGACCTCCGCCGACATAATGCCATTGATTCTAAAAGAAATCGGCAGCCTGAAGCCGGAGAATATCCTGGCCGAGCCATTCGGGCGGGACACCTGTCTGGCTATCGGATTGGCCGCGGAGCATATCCGGAAAATAGATCCTGATGGGGTCATGATTGTCCTTTCGGCCGATCACATAATCAAACCTCCTGAGAAACTTCTGGATATTATCGATGTCGGGGCGCAGATTGCCGCCGAAGAAGACAAATTAATAACTATCGGTATCGATCCGACCCGTCCCGAAACGGCCTACGGCTATATAAAGCTGGCCGATATGTATAAGTCGATTGAGGGGATCGCGGTTTATGAAGTCGATTCCTTTACTGAAAAGCCCAAGGTGGCCGTTGCCCAGCAATATTATTACGGCCGGAAACATCTCTGGAACTCGGGCATGTTTATCTGGTCGGTCGCCAGTGTGCTGTCGGCCATATGCCAATGCCAGCCGGATATGAGTGATCATCTCGCCGCGTATGCCTTGAAAATAGGTACGGGTGATGAAAGTTCTGCCCGACGGAGCCTTTATGAAAAATCCGGCCCGATATCAATTGATTTTGCGGTTCTCGAAAACGCCGAAAATGTCCTGGCTATCAAGGCCGACATGGTCTGGGATGATGTCGGCAGCTGGAACGCTCTGGAGAGATATAAAAACAAGGACATGAATAATAATGTAATTATCGGTAATGCCAAGGTCGCTGATTCATATGAAACCACAATATACAATGAAACCGAAGGTATTATCGTGACCCTCGGGGTTTCGGACCTTGTCGTCGTTAAAACCGATGATATAGTATTAGTAGCACATAAGACAAAAGTGAATGAAGTCAAGCAGGTTATCAAGGAATTAGCGCAGGATGAAAGTCTCAAGAAGTATTTATAAGAGAGATATGATGAAATTCTTTGTTTTTTCAGCCCTGCTTCTGGTCACCGTGATCGGGTGCCATGGAACATTCGACCATCCGGATGAGGCCAGGCCGAAGGAGGCTGGTGAAAAAGCTACGACACCATACGATCCGATGGGTTTGCCGTCAGATTATGATGTTGTCCCTGAAAAATACCCGATCGTGGCATCAATCCCCGATTCATCAAAAGGAGTCACCGCCGCCCATTCGGATACGGGCGTGGTTTCGGCGGATTCTTTGATTGGTTTGTTTGAGACTTATCGAATACAATTATTCACATCGAATACTTATGGACCGGCCGCACGTGAGATGGACATAGCCCGTGAAGTCTTTGATCGTGAGGTGCGGCTTGACTATGAAGTGCCCTATTATAAAGTCAGGGTGGGCAATTTCGCCGAACGTGAGGAGGCTGAAGCATATTTGCCGGCCGCAATCGAGGCCGGTTACAGCAATGCCTGGGTTGTCAAAGTTACGACCAATATACAAAATGTCGAGGAAACATTTGATGAGGATATTCCTCCTCTGACGGATTCTCTGGAGGTTTACCCTGAAGATACGGAGTCCAATAATGAGCGACCTCAATATCCTGAAGATCAGCAAGTCCCGACCGGACAATAAGATTATTGATCAAGCGGCCAGGATTCTAAGCAAGGGCGGTATTATTGTAGCACCGACAGAGACCAAATACGGACTGCTTGGCAGAATAGATGACGCCAAAGTGATGGGAAGAATATATGAGTTGAAAGGGCGGAAGCCAAAACAGCCATGTGCCGTTTTTGTCCGCAGCCATGATGAAATCTTTGAATTTGGATGCGAAAGCAAGCTTTCCGCGTTGCTGGCCCAACAATTCCTGCCGGGACCATTGACTCTGGTTCTTAAAGATAAATCGGGCTATCCGGAGCCGATCGTCATCGGCGGGAAAATCGGTATCAGGTTTTCCTCCTCACCGATAATCGCCAAGTTATTAAATAAGGTTGACTTTAACGTGACAGCCACCAGCGCCAATATTTCGGGCGCCGGCGATCCTGAAACGATAGAGGAAATCGCGGTCATATTCAGAGGAAAGGTCGATATGTATCTTGACGGCGGCAATCTGAATGCCCTGCCGTCGACAGTTGTCGACTGTTCCTGTGATACATACAAAATTTTGCGTTCGGGCGCCTTTACGCGGGAAGAGATCAAGAAAAAAATCGTGAGATTGTGATAACCCGATATGTATAGAATAATGTTCGTCTGCACCGGCAACACCTGCCGCTCACCTATGGCCGAGGGTGGTTTGAGAAAGCTGTTCGAGAACCAGGGCCTGAAGAATATTGAAGTTTACTCGAGTGGAACGGCCGCCGCCACTGGTTACCCGGCGACCACCTATGCCATCGAAGCATCACGCCTGTGGGATGCCGATATATCAGGCCACCGGTCGCACCCGCTGACACTTCAGATGGTTCACGATGCCGATATAATCCTTTGTATGACCTCACAACATTGCCATAATGTCGTCTCCATGGATGTTGGGGCGGATAAAAAAACATATCTCCTGAAAAATTATCCTGATCCGGGATGTGTCGGCGATGAAATCGCCGATCCTATCGGCGGTTCCCTGGACATGTACAACCAGACTTTTCTTGAAATCGGCGAGGAACTGGGCCGCATAATGCCGCATATAATAGAAGCAGCCAGAATGAAAGGGGAAATTCTCTGACCGATGTTTAGAATAGCCGCGATAACGATTATGGTTCTGGTCCTGGTTTCGGGGGCATTATATTTTACCAAAGGGATTCCCGGAAAGGTCCTTGCCCAGACCGGAACGACTCCCCCCGATACGAACGGCGAGCCCTTCAGGTATGCTGAAAATATCGCATTCGGACTTGGTGAACGGCTCGATTTTGACATTGGGTACGGATTCATTAATGCCGGATACGCCACCATGGAAGTGAAGGAATTAATCGAATATGACGGCCGTCCTTGTTACCAGATTGTCTCGACGGCCAATTCCAACAAATTTTTTTCATCATTTTACCGGGTCGAGGACCGGGTCGAGACCATTATCGATGCGGTCGGGATATTCAGTTGGTACTTCGAGAAAAATCTCCGCGAGGGTAACTATCGGAATGATCGCTCCTATGCCTTTGATCAAAAAAACCATACTGTCGTCTATAAAAACGACACCCTGGAGATTGCGCCGTTTGTCCAGGATGCTCTTTCGATTCTCTACTATGTGCGGACGATGGAGCTGAAAGTCGGCGAATCGGTGTTCATTGACAATTTCACCGATGGCGAACTTTTTCCCTTGGAAGTAAGAGTAGTTCAAAAGGAGACGGTGAAAGTGAAGGCCGGCACTTTTGATTGTATCGTGGTCGAACCGCTTCTCATGACATCCGGCATTTTCAAGCACGAAGGGCGGCTCAAAGTATGGTTGACCGATGACAGACTGAAATTACCGGTTTTGATGAAATCTAAAGTGCTGGTCGGTTCGATCTCGGCGGAGTTGACCGACTATAGTCTTGGCGAAATCATAGAATTCTGATTTTATAATGGGCAGATTCAAACAGGCTGATTTGAAAAAAATCAAAACAGTATCACTTAAAGGGCGCCGGAGTCGGGCTCGTGTTTCATCATTCGGCAGTCCCATCAAAGAACTTTCGGCGGAAATATTTATGGAGAGTCTTCCGAAATATTTGAAAGCCGCCGATCTTCTTGATTTCATAAAACACGTCGTTAAAGCCCGCCGAAACAACCGGCCGTTCCAGATCCTGATGGGAGCGCATGTCATTAAGGTCGGACTCTCCCCTGTCATCATCGATTTGATGGAAAATAATATAATCACCGGTATTTCCATGAATTCAGCGGGATTGATCCATGACCTCGAAACAGCCTTTATCGGTCGCACCTCGGAGGATGTCCAGGCAGGTTTGTCGGACGGGTCATTCGGGATGGCCGAAGAAACCGGGCGATATTTTAGCGATGTCGTCGAAATGGCGGAGAAAGAATCTATCGGTTTGGGGGAAGCCGCCGGTAAGTACATAAATCTCCGCAAGGCCAAATATGCCGGGTCGTCCCTTTTCGCGGCGGCCGAAAGGCTGAATCTTCCAGCCACGGTCCACCTTGTGGTCGGGGCGGACATCGTCCAGCAGCAAAGCTCTTTCAGGGCCGGTCCTGCCGCCGAAGCCTCCTACCGGGATTTTAAGATTCTGGCGGCTATCCTTGGAAATGCCGACAATGGGGGTGTTGCGGCTAATATCGGTTCTGCGGTCGTCCTGCCCGAGGTTTTTCTGAAAGCGCTGACCGTTTCGCGTAATCTGAACAAGAGTAAACGAAATATTACGACGGCCAACTTCGACATGATCGCGCATTACCGGCCGATGATGAATGTCGTTAACCGTCCCACGGCTGACGGCGGACACGGATTCAATTTTATAGGTCACCATGAAATCATGATCCCCCTGCTCGCCTGGGGTCTTAAATCATACATGCGTGAGAACAAGAAAGAACATGGAGTAAAGACATGATCAGATTAGTCGAATGTGTTCCCAATTTTTCCGAAGGTCGAAGAAAAGAAGTTCTTGATCAAATCATAAATGAAATTACGTCGGTCGAAACCGTGGTTCTGCTGGATCGTGAGATGGACGGCGACCATAACCGAGCGGTGGTTACTTTTGTCTGCCAGCCCGAGTTTGCCGTCGAAGCCTGTTTCCGGGGTATCAAGAAGGCATCGGAAGTGCTGGATATGTCGACACATAAGGGCGAACATCCGCGAATGGGGGCCACCGATGTCTGTCCGTTCATCCCGATTTCGGATTTTACCGAGGCCGAGGCGGTCGAACTGGCTAATCAACTCGGCAAACGGGTCGGCGAAGAACTGGCGATTCCGGTCTATTTATATGAAACGGCAGCGACCAGCCCGAACCGGGAAAATCTGGCGGATGTCAGAAGGGGCGAATATGAAGGCATTCGCGATTCGATCGAAACCGATCCCGCCCGCAAGCCCGATTACGGGCCGTCAAAGATGAATCTTAAAGCGGGAGCAATCGCAATCGGCGTGCGTTTCCCATTGGTTGCATTTAATGTCTATCTGGACACTAATCGTGTGTCAATCGCCAGGAAAATTGCCAACGCGGTCCGCTTTGCCCGCGGCGGTTACCGGTTTGTCAAGGCCATGGGCTTCTCCATTAAGGAACGCAATCAAACCCAGGTATCAATGAATCTGGTTAATTATACAAAAACCCCGGTTTTCAGGGTATTCGAGACAATTAAATCGGAAGCGGCTCGCTATGGCGTGCGCGTGTTGTCATCGGAGATTATCGGTCTGGTACCACAGCAGGCCATGCTGGACGTAGCCGATTTCTACCTTCAGCTCGAAAATTTTACCGTGGCTCAGGTTCTCGAGGAAAAATTACGGCAAATGGGCGGCACATCTCAATCCAGTACTTCCGACTTCTACAATGAAGTCGCCGCCAAGACCCCGACCCCGGGAGGCGGTTCCGTAGCCGCGGCCGCAGGAACTCTCGGCGCCGCTCTGAGTTCGATGGTTTGCCGCCTGACGATCGGCAAGAAAAAGTATGCTGATGTCGAAGATGAGTTCAAGGAGATTCTGGAAAAGTCCGAAGTGCTTCGTGAACAGTTGAAGGAAATGATTGTTAAGGACGGTGAGGCTTTTGACCAGGTGATGGCCGCACGCAAGCTGCCTAAAGATAATGATGAGGAAATCGCCCGTCGCGATAAGGCGATTTTCGATGCGACCAAAATCGCAGCCAGAACGCCTCTTGAAACAGCCGGGCTGGCGCTGAAAATACTCGAATTGATCAAAGTGGTCGCGGAAAAAGGCAATGTGAATTCGGTATCGGATGCCGGAGTGGCGGCTCTTATGGCCAAGGCGGCCATCGAGGGCGCCATATATAATGTCAGGATTAACATCGGCGGGTTCGGGGACCAGATGTTTGTCGATGAGATGACCGGCAAGATAAAAGTTCTGAAAGAGGCGAGCGACAGGCTGGCGGAAGAAGTCAGAAAAATCGTTGAAAGTAAAATATAGATGATTCCGCGTATCGACCTGCATATACATTCGACTTATTCGGACGGTATCAAGACGCCGGCTGAAATTTTAAATGAGGTACGCGAAAAAAATCTGGCCGCCTTTTCCATTACCGATCACGATAACGCCGGAGCCTACTTTGAAGCGCGAGAGTTGCTGAAGGAAGGTGACCCTGAATTAATAACGGGGGTGGAATTATCGGCCGGTAAAGGTGGTGAGGATTTACATATTCTCGGATATTTTTTTGATCCCAATTCTGCTTTTCTGGCCTCGGAACTGGAGCGATTCAGAGAAATTCGGAACCAGCGAGGGGCTTTGATGTTACAAGAGTTAAGGAAGCTGGGAATAGATATACCTCTGGATATGGTAATCGATATTGTCGGGAAATCGGCCATAGGCCGTCCCCACGTGGCCAATGCCATGGTCCAGGCCGGAGCGGTAAACAATATGGATGAAGCCTTCATAAAATACATAGGTCTGGAAAAGCCGGCCTATATTCCAAAGGCAAATTTAACGCCCAAGGATGCGATTGACCTGATTCATTCCGCCGGAGGGCTGGCCTTCCTGGCGCACCCGCGCATCGCGGGCGCCTCGAAATATATTAGGGAGTTCGTCGGTTATGGACTTGACGGAATAGAAATCTATCACCCTTATCACTTTAGCACCCACATTAAGGCCTATTCCAAACTGACGGAAAAATTATTGATCCTGGGATGTGGCGGTTCGGATTATCACGGCCGGGAGGGTAAGTACGGCGCAATTGGATCACAGCCGGCTCCATATGATCTTCTTTCTGCCATGAAAACAAAGGTAAAAATTAAAGATTGAGGTTTGCTTTGAAAAAACTGGTTTTCCTATTATTAATCGCGCTGTTTTGGGGCATCGGGCAATCGGCATATTCCGGGGCTCTCAGTGAACAGCAGCAGCAGGAATTAATTGAGAATTATTTATATATACGCGGAGAGGGCCCGATCCCCGCATCTCTCGAGGGCGAAACATTGCCGCGCTGCGGAACCGAACTGGCTCTCAATCTGATGAACAACCGAGATAATTTCACGGGCAAGTACGCCGCCATTGCCGCCTCTCTTGCGGCTCGCCCCAATCTTCCCTACTCCTATGTTTCCCCAAAAGGTTATATTCGTGTGCATTACGCGACGCTCGGGACTGACGCCGTGCTTTACCCGTTGATCGATGCCAATACTGACGGTATTCCGGATTATGTCAATAAAATCGCCGATATCGCCGATTCGGTCTGGGAATTGGAAGTAAATCAGATGGGTTACCCGGCCCCGCCGGCCGACGGCATCAACGGCGGCGATTCTCTCAAAGATATTTATATTATAGCGCTGCCCTCTCAGTACTACGGTATCACCTGGTATGAAGCGCAGGTCACGTTCCAATCATATACATCCTACATAGAAATCGACAACGACTATAATTTCTGGCCGTACAACCTGAGTTCCCAGATGGAAAGACGATTGGATGCCGCCCGGGTGACCATCGCCCATGAATTTTTCCACACCATTCATTATGGGATGGATGCCACCGAGTTTGAGTCTCACGCCGGTTATGAATTCGTCCCCTGGTGGGAAATGACCGCAACCTGGATGGAAGAAATAGCTTATGACAATATCAATGATTACTATGCTTATCTTCCCTATTATTACAATTATCCCTGGTATGGCCTTCAATACGCAACATATCCTGTCAACACGGTGCATCAGTATGGCTGTGTCGTCTTCCCACTTTATTTATCGGAAAAATTTGATACTTCGCTGGTCAGAGATATTTGGGAGATATGTGCCGAGCGGACCGGATCTCAATTTTTGCAGGCGATTGACAGGGCCTTGATCGAGTTCACCAGCGACCCGCTCAAATGGGATACCACCAATCAATATGATTTCCAAAGGGCCTTTAACGAATTCGAAGTTTGGAATTTATTCACCGGTACCAGGGCGGCACGGGCCCCGGCGGGTTATGGTTTTTCGGAGGCGGCTAATTACCCGATGCCTCCCGACAGCGCCTATCTTAATTTTGCAAGATATGACTTTTACCCGCTTCAGATGCGCTGGCCCTGGATGGATACAACCATCGACGGTACGACCTTTTTACTTGGTAATGGCACACCTTTAACCTACTATAAGGGTAATCTTCCGCAGAACGCGGGTGCTCACTATTTGAATTTTCAGAACCTGTCATTGTTGCCCGATTCTGTCTTTAACTTTATTTTTGTGGGCGGCGTGGGAATAAAATGGACCGTTACCATGGTGGCGTTCCCGTCGAACATCGCGCAGGATGCCATTATACTCGACAGCCAGCGGGATCTCAGCCCCCTGGCGCCCGGGCCGCCATTATATTTCAATTTTGATCCCTCGCTGTACCGCAATGTGGTCGCCATAGCCACTCCCACGGATACTTCTATATCAAAATATCCAACGGGATTTAATTATGGGGCCATTTTTAGCAATCAGCCTTCTGATTCATTTCCTAATTCATTGGATTTTCACAAACCTTATCCCAATCCGATTGTTGTTAAATCCGCCGATGATTCCGTGACTTTTGAAGCTCAAATATCAACATCATCTTTGTCAGGGGTCAATACAGAAATGCAAGTAAATATTTTTACCATCTCTGGCGAGAAGATAAATGTAATAAGCTATAATGGATCTCTTTCTGATGGCGACAAAATTTCGGTGGGATGGAAGCTTGACAATCAAAGCGGCAAAAAGGTCGCGCCGGGTGTTTACCTGGCTTACTGCCAGGTCATACTTGATAACGGCTCGATTGAAGGCGCCGAGAAATTCAAGATTGCCGTAATCAGATAAATGGATTCGAGAATAAGAACAATTGCCAGAGTCGCTGTCTTTGCGGCTCTGGTTTTTGTTTTTTCATACTTCTCGGTGCTGATTCCCAATGTTAACCCTTCCTTTTTCATCGTTTTTGCCGCCGGCTTTATCTGGGGAATCTGGTCAGGGTGCGGGGTCGGGATAATCGGTTTTCTTTTATGGTCAAACCTGAATCCATCGGGCCCGGCGCCGTTTCCGGTCATGATTTCGCAACTTATCGGAATCTCCTTCACCGCAGTTACAGGGGTGCTTGCGGCGAAGGTGATAGGGATGTCGGATTCTCGAGCAAAGACGGCTTTTGTTCTTAGTCTCTCGGGACTCACGAGCGGTTTAATTTATGTGGTAATTGTGGGCGTGGTCGATGCATATATTTTTCAGCCATTCTGGCCGCGGCTGATCGGAGGAGCGCTATTTTCATTGATTACTATCATTTCTAATAGTATAATATTTCCGATATTGTGGCCGGCGCTGGTTTTTTTAATGAAGAGAGAAAAGAGTGCGACAGGATGAATAAATATCTTATCACGTTTATTGTCGGTCTGGCCGGGGTGTTCCTAGCCTCCTCGATTTCTGTCGCCCAGGATGCAACATTTCCGGCAGAGACGGATTCCATTTATACCGGTCAGGATTCATTAATTAGCACCGACAGCACCTTTCAGATTCCTCCGACAAAAAAAAGAGACACAGTCGTCCAGCTGGATTATTATAATCTTATTGATACCATCAGTAATCGTTTTCTGGCCGAGCGGTTTAACCTGAATGATGAGGCCGCGCGCTCATTTCAGCATGATGCCGGCGATTTTCTCCGGTTCAATCCCGCGAATTTCATAGTCGATTATCAGGATATTCCCTTACGAAAAACCGTTTCGCCGTTCAATCTGCCCGGAAACCGAATGAATATAATAATGAATAATCGGAGCATGGGACCGCTTGAGCATCTTCCCGAACCGGATAACATGATCGACTTCAATGATGTCCCCACCGCCCCGGTTCAGGCGGTTTATAATATCGAGGGGCCCCTGGGGATGGTCTTCAACGCGCCGAACAGCGGCTCTTCACTGATTCTTCTTCCCCAGGATCCGGAAGGAACCCGCGCCGAATCTAAGATGGTGGCTGACAAGGGTTGGAATGGTTATGCCTATACCAAGGGAATGTTTGCGCACCGGACGGGAAACGGACGCTTAATCCGGCTTGCGGCCGGCTACCGAAAATCGGACGGAACTTATTTCAACAGCAATGATGAAGCCTATCATCAGTGGGGTGAAATGATCTCGCCGCTTACGTCAAATATCAGAATTAATCTAAGCGGTCATATTTATAAGCGAGAGGGAGCATATCGGCCCCGCCCGGCCATATCCGATAATTACTTCGATCGATTCCGTCGTGACCGGGATCTCAGCGCCGGACTGCAATTCGGGCACGGACCCGACAAGACAAGTTACATCGAATTCAGGCACCAACGTTCGGAATCGAAGATCGACCGACCGTACGAAACATATTTCAGAAATCTTGATGTGTTCGACAACTCGATACGATTGACGCATGAACGCCGACTGGGCGGGGGCGGAATCAAAGCCGGTATAATTCTCGCCGATGAGAAGTACGAAGACGGGGCGTCCACGAGCAAACGCGGACACGAAATTGTCGATGCAACGTTCATTTTCGGGAGCGCCGAAACATCCGGCCTTCTATATGTCAAAGGTGAAAAAGTGAGCGGATATAATCCGGCGCCGTCGGCGATGCTGGCGATTACCATGAATAAAGAAAAGTCCTTCTTTTCTCTGTCGGCCGGTTACGCCACCAAATTCCCCCGCCAGTACGAGCTTGATCTGACTTCACGCTCGGGTGGATTAATCATTGGTCTTGGCTCCGATTACATGGAGCACGGCAACCCGGATCTTAAGTCGGAAAAGCAATTAACCGGCAATCTTACCTGTGCCCTGGGAAGCGCCGGCAATGATATAGAGTTATCCGCTACCGGTGGTCGGATAAAGGACGGGATCGACTGGAGAAGACTTGAAAATCCTCTATATTCGCAGGGCGAATATACGCCGGCCAATAGTGACATCAATTTCGGGACAGCCACTTTGCAAAAAAAGCTGGTTCTGGGCAGCCTGATTCATTTCTCGGGCGGGGGCAGCTATCATTATATAGAGATCGACGGTGATAATGATCCGCCGTACTCGCCGGACTTCCAGGCGTTTTCCAACCTGGAGCTGTACTATCATATCCGCAAGATCGATGTTCACCTTTATGCCTATGGCGAAGCGATATATAATGATCTTTACACCGGATACAATGGAGCGGAATACGGGCAGGATGTTATAGTGAATGTCAAGTTCACATTCAAGATAAAGAAATTCCGGTTTTATTATATTTCTCAGAATGTAGCCTCTGCAGAGTATTATTCCAGAGAAGACTACCTGTATGTCAATCGCTTCAATTATTACGGCGTGACCTGGGAATTCTGGGATTAGCAAAAAAAAAGCCCGCCGAAGCGGGCTTCATAAAATTCAATTTATCTCTATTACAAGAACAGCGGTGCAAGCACCAATGAGACCATCGCCATCAATTTGATGAGGATGTTCATCGACGGACCCGAGGTATCCTTGAAAGGATCGCCGACGGTATCACCGACAACCGCCGCTTTATGGGCATCGGAGCCTTTTCCGCCAAGATTACCGGCTTCGATAAATTTCTTGGCATTGTCCCAGGCGCCGCCGGCATTGGCCATCATAAGGGCCATCAAAACCCCGGAAAGAGTGGCGCCACCAAGGAAACCGCCGAGGGCCTCTTTGCCAAAGACAAGCCCGACCACAATCGGGGCACAAATCGCCAGCAAACCGGGAAGAACCATTTGCTGCAATGCACCCTTAGTAGCAATATCGACGCAACGGGCGGTATCCGGTTTGGCCGTTCCTTCCATCAATCCCTTGATTTCCTTGAACTGGCGACGAACCTCGGAGACCATCTTGAACGCCGCTTTGCCGACTGCGGTCATGGTCATGGCGGCAATCAAGAAGGGAAGAATACCACCGATAAAGAACCCGACTACGACATGGACATCGAGAAGACTTATGGTTTTGACACCGGCCGCCGTGCTGTAGGCCGAAAACAGAGCCAGGGCAGTCAGGGCCGCAGAGCCGATGGCAAAGCCTTTGCCGATGGCCGCGGTTGTATTGCCGAGAGAATCGAGACGGTCGGTGATCTTGCGGATGTCCTCCCCAAGACCGGCCATTTCGGTAATACCGCCGGCATTGTCGGCGATAGGTCCATAGGCATCGACTGACATGGTCACACCGATGGTCGAAAGCATACCGACTGCGGCCAAACCGACACCATAAAGATCACCCAGTTTGTAGCCGACCAGAACCGCCATGGCAATAATAAAGACCGGGATGGCGACTGATTCCATGCCGATGGCAAGGCCGGATATGATATTGGTCGCGGCGCCGGTCTCGGAGGCTTTGGCAATTTTTCTAATCGGGCTGCCAGCCGTGTAGTATTCGGTCATCAAACCGATTAAAATACCGGCGACATTACCGGCCAGAATCACCCAAAACAGTTTGGCATCAAGTCCAAGCTTTGCAATAATAAACCAGGCAGCGACAAAGAGAACAACCGACGCGACATAGGTAACAACGCGAAGAACCGCCGCAGGATTTTTCATGTTGGCAAATACCTTGACCGAAAGCACACCCAGAATCGAAGCAATAATTCCCGCGGAGGCGATAGCTATCGGTAAGATTACTTTTGCCAAAGTTGAACCGGTCGGCATATCCGATCCGAGAGCAACGGCCGCAATAGCGATGGTGGCAATGACCGAACCTACATAAGATTCGAAAAGGTCGGCACCCATTCCGGCCGTGTCACCGACATTATCGCCGACATTATCGGCAATAACAGCCGGATTGCGAGGATCATCTTCGGGGATGCCGGCTTCAATTTTACCGACCAGATCGGCGCCGACATCGGCCGATTTGGTAAAAATACCACCGCCGACACGTGCGAAAAGGGCGATCGAAGAGGCACCCATGCCAAATCCAGCCAAATCAGGCCAATTGAAGAAATCAGTCCTGAAAACAAGGTAAGTGAACACACTGACGCCAAAAAGCCCTAGAGCCGCGACCGACATGCCCATTACGGCCCCGCCGGTGAAGGCAATCGAAAGCGCGGTGCCCTGACCCTTGTCTTTGGCTGCAGCCGAGGTTCTCACATTGGCTTTAGTGGCTGCCTGCATGCCGAAATACCCGGCCAGCATCGAACTGATGGCACCGCAGCAGAAGGCAATCGCGGTGGCCCAGCTGATGAAAATTCCAAGCAAAACGAACACGACTACGATAAAGACGGCAAGAATGGAATACTCCCGTTTCAGGAAGACCATCGCGCCGTGAGCAATCTGCCCGGCGATTTCTTTCATCAGGTCGTTTCCTGCATCCTTCGACTTTATGGTGATGTACAGTATAAAGGCGAAAATGATACCGACAACACCCAAAATCTGTGCAGTGTACAAATAGATCCAGTGATCCATTGACAACTCCCTTAAATTAGGTTTATTATTATTAAATTAATTGAATTCAAAATAATCGTCCCTGCCCGAAAAAATTCCTCTCACCTGTTACCTTTTGCGGGCTACCCTTACAAATTAATGTTCCAAGTTATAAGAAATAACTCAAATGTCAAGTTTGTTTTTTAAAAGAATGTGATTTTTGTCACAAACCTCAATAATTAAAGGCTTGTGCCAAAGAACGCTACAAATTATTGATTTGGAAATTTTTGATTACTTTTCCAATAAGTGAAACCATTGAAATGATTAGGCTTCGACGCCCAGAACATCGAAGATAAAGGCCAGTTCGAAGGCAAATTCCCTCAGGTAATCGAAACGACCGGTCGGGCCGAAATGGCCGCTCTTGAAATTGGTTCGCAACAGAAGCAGGTTGTCGTCGGTTTTGAGCGCCCGAAGCCTGGCGGCCCATTTGGCCGGTTCCCAATAGTGAACGCGGGGATCATTTATGCCTGTCGTAATGAGAATATTGGGATATTCCTGGGGGCTGACATTGTCATACGGCGAATAGGACCTGAGATAATCCCGCACCTGTTTATCCTCGGCTGGATTTCCCCACTCGTCAAATTCGGTGGCTGTCCGCGGGATTGACTCGTCCATCATGGTATTGACAACATCGACAAAAGGAACGTCGGCAATCGCGGCTTGAAATAAATCGGGCCGCATATTCGCCACGGTGCCTATAAGCAACCCGCCGGCGCTGGTTCCTTCTATAACCAGATATTCCGGGGACGTATATTTTTCGGCGATCAGGTATTCGGCACAGGCGATAAAATCGGTAAACGTATTTTTCTTGAAAAGAAGCTTGCCGTCCTCATACCATTCGCGGCCTAATTCGGAACCTCCCCGGACATGTGCTATCGCATATACAAAACCGCGATCAAGCAAACTGAGCCGCCCGGACCAGAAATCCGGCTCCGAGCTGATACCATAGGCGCCATAACCATATAGCACCATAGCATTTGACCCGTCCTTTTTCATACCTTTTCGATATACCAGCGAAATCGGCACGGCCGTTCCATCTTTGGCTGTCGCATAAATGCGTTCGGACCGATATTGGGAAGGATCATATCCGCCAACGACCTCTTCAACCTTAAGAACAGCTCTTTCGCGGGTGTCCATATTATAACTGATCACGGTCTCCGGAGTAATTAACGAAGAATATATGAAACGAAAAATATTGGTATCATATTGCGGATTCTTACCGCTCCAGCATACATATAGTCGTTCATCAAAGACCACATAATGATCATCATCGTCACGCAAATCTATTACCCTGATTGAATTCATGCCATGTATGCGCTCAAACAATACCAGGTGGTTGATAAAAATCTCCGCGTCTTCAATCATAACACTTTCTCGATGGCCGATGAGCTCTTTCCAGTTTTCTTTGCCGGGATTACCTACCGGGGCCGTCATAATACGGAAATTTACGGCATTATCATTCGTAAGAATAAAAAATTGATCCCCGCGGTGAAGAAGATAATACTCGACTCCTTCTTCCCTTGGCCGGACCAGCCTGAACCGGCCCTGTGGATCATCGGCATCCAGAACATATACCTCAGTGGCGACCTGGCTCTCCAGCCTCAGAAATATGAATTTTTTGCTGCGGGACCGGCTGACCAGCAGCCTGAAAGCCGGATCATTTTCTTCGAACAGAACAGCATCATCTTCCGGGGGCGTCCCGAGGGTGTGTCGATGCAAACGATATGGCCGGAGTGCTTCATCGAGAGTCGTATAAAAAATTGTCCGGCTGTCATTGGCCCATTGAATACGCATATGGATATTTTTTAGCTGCTCGTCGATGACCTCACCGGTTTCAAGGTTTCGAAAAAAAAGGGTGTATTTTTCTTTTCCCCTGATATCGATCGTGTATACCAGCCATTTCTGGTCGGGACTGACTGCATAATCGCCGAGATCGCAATAATCATGCCCCACGGCGATATCATTGAGATCAAGAATGATTTCCTCCGGACCGTCGGCGGTATCCTTCGCCCGGCAATAAATATTATATTGTTTACCCGCCTCAGTGCGATAATAATGCCAGTAATGGCCCAGCCGGTAAGGGACAGAACGATCATCCTGGCGCATGCGCCCCAGTAACTCATTATAGAGCTTCTCCCTTACTTCCCGAGTATGCTTCATCATCCGCTCGGTATATTCATTCTCCCGTTTGAGGTACTCGATGACTTCCGGGTTTGAGCGGTCTTTCATCCAAAAATAAGGATCCATATTATTGATGGCCGAGCTTTAGTGCTGCGGCTTTTTTCCTCCCTATTCCAGCACGGATATGGCTGCAATATAATACCAATTTATGGATTATCGGCAAAATTCTACAAATAAAAATATGACAAAAAAGGAGGGGCAGCCGGATGGCTGCCCTTCAGAGGGAAAAGGTCGGGCGTGGTTTTTGGATTGGTTTGAGCCCACCTTATGTAGGATTTTCAATTTATTCTATAAATAATGGAACACCATTGGCTCAAATCTGGCAATCAAAAGTCGAGATATTTGAAAAAATAAATGCTTGTTTTCGGAATATTAGCTTGATCTTTGACCGATGCGATATAATTTACGCCGCATGAATGAGTTGCAGTATCATGCGGTTAATCTGGCGGAAAAGCCCGATCTGATTGATACCGCAGACCAATTATGCGGCAAAGCCTGGCCGGAGTTCATGTTGCATGACACCATCGTTAATAAGTACTGGTGGCGTTTATACGAAAATTTCGCTCAATTTCAGTTTGTTCTGGTCGAAAAAAACGGCGAAAAGATTCTGGCTGTCGGCAACAGCGTTCCGGTCCAATGGTCCGCCACGCCGGAGCAACTCCCTGATAACGGCCTCGACTGGATATTAACCGAGGCTTTTGAGCCGGCTTCAAAAACCAACCGTGAATCCCTGTCCCTGTTTGCCCTCCAGGTGGTTGTAAATCCTGAGTTTCAAGGGTACGCACTAAGCACAAAGGCAATACGGGAAATGATTGGAATCGCCCGTCGGAACGGGTGCAACGCCTTATATGCGCCGGTCCGCCCCAATCACAAGCATTTATATCCGCTGACTCCAATGAATGAATATGTCCGCTGGAAAAATGATGACGGCCGCCCTTTTGATCCCTGGATGCGCGTTCACAGCAAACTTGGCGCCGATACTATTAAAGTATGTCCTGAGTCAATGCGAATACCCGGCACCATTGCCGACTGGGAGAAATGGACGGGGATGCATTTTCCGTCGAGCGGCGAATACATAATTCCGGGTGCGCTGGCCCCGGTAAAAATGGATATTAAGGCCGATCTGGGATTGTACATCGAACCGAATGTCTGGATGCACCACAAAGTGGGATAAGGCATAATATATATACGAATCGACGTTGGCTGTGAAAAACCGGCAATATTTTCCTTCAATAAGTGCTTGCACCATATAAAAATCTGCAAGAAAAACCGCGAACATCACCCATATTAGACAGAATCGCACTATAGACTCAGAGGTTCTTGAGCAAACAACTCTTGATTTTTTGTGCGTTTATTTTAGGCAGGACCTTGCAGGAGTACGAGGCCCTGCCTGTTTGTAATTGGAGATAATGCTAAAAAGTGCTTTCCAATTTACATAACAGGAAGGGCAAAGGAGGCATTTGCGGGCCATATCTTATTTCAGGACAATACCATAAGCACATAAGAACTAATTGCTAATAGCATAAAACTTCTCAAGGATATCTCGCCACCAGCGCGAAGAGAAAGGGTCGACCACCCCCTATTAAAAGCCACAAACTCGAGCAATACTGATTTATCTACCAACAGTTTTCCAAAATCCATGCTCCAGCCATATCCACCATAAATCCCAGCCTGATATAAACCCATTGAAATATAAGAATAATTCAGAGAAAAATATGAACTAGTCAGTTTAAAATATTTCCTATTTTTAATATTATTTTCGTCATAAACATTTTGTTGAGTTCCAATCTCGAGTGACAATTTTCTACTAAAATAATATTTATAAGCCAGATTTAATAAAATATTTCTTTCGCCCGCAAAGTTATAACCATCATCATTTAGTTTATAATATTTTGAAATGACTATATCTGCCTTGCCTTCAAAACTATGAATATTATGATCTACCGTAATTTCAATAGTATCACTGGTGGTATATTGATTTCTAGCAAAAATATAAAACTTATATGAGGATTTCCACCAATCATCTCTGGGGTAGATGAAATTCAGGATATATTTTCTACTGTTTCCTTGTGGTTGAATACTCTCCTCAATCAAATCGAACCACGCTGGATTCACTGAATCAATTTTCTGATACTCAAAAACCGATTTTTTAAAAATGTCAAAAATATCTTTTTTTCGTTGAACCAGGACTTTATATAATACCAGATCTGTGGTATCTTTTGTCGTAACAAAAAGAGATATTGGAATATAAATCCTATCCTTTCTCTTCAAACCAGGATATGAATCTATGGAATAATTATAAGACTTACTTGAAATAATGGGTTTATCAATATATCTAAACTTGATTATTTCCTCCTTACATTTTGAGATACCATCCGATATTACCAAGGCGATATTAAATTCACAAACATTTCTCGTTGAGATTTCCTGAACACTTTCGCCCTGTTTCAGGGCTATAAATTCACTTGCGCTAATTGGCCTGGAGCTGTCTATTGGATTAATCTGCCTCCAAATAAACTCCAAGGGCCTCTCATTGCCATCCGGATCATAAGAATTGGATGCATCGATAATGATTTTATTGCCAGTGCCATAATAAAAAAAACCGTCACTATTCCTGCTAGAATTAATTTGTATAACGGGTTGGGGTAGCCTATTAGACTCTGGGAATAATTTTCTTAAATTGCAATCAAGTTGATTAATATAATCATCACTTGATAAATCAATAATGAATCCATTATATCTTGTACTACTGGTTACTAATATTTGAAATTCATCTCTTGAGCGATGAGGTATTGAATCGGTTATTATTAGCTGAAATTCTAATAATGGAAGTTTTTCTAATACATCAAACCTGATATAACTATCAGCATTTATAATTAAATCTACTAGGGAATCATCGCTTTGCCTGGCCTCGCGAGCCTTTCTCCTTAATTGCTGATTTGATTCATAGAATCTAATAAGATCATCCAAATTGCCAGTTTCATCTTGATTAATTGCCCAAACATTTAGATTTACAATATTGGAAAATATCAATTCGTCTGTTTCCGCATTTCTCAGGTTCTTTAAAATAGCCTCAATCTGTGGTAAAAGTGCAGTATTTTGGGCATATATCAATAATCTCTTGGAATCTGCAATTGCGCTATTGTGCAAAGAAATAAAAAGAAAGCAGACAAATAAGACTGCAATTATAGATTGGCTATTGGCTCTATATTTTTGATTCATTATCAAGACATTCCTTAATTCTTGCAGCGATTAATTCTATATTGGAGGCTATTAGATCATTAATATTCTGTTCAATATTATGTTCCAAGATAGCTTTTGGGTTGCCCGGCGAATCTGACCAAGCCGGAATTGTCAATTGTGATATTTCGCACTTTATTTTATTATTAATAACAAGAAGTAAGGTACCGCCATCATATAAATAGTAGCCACTCTTTTGGGATGGCCTTAGTAACCCATTTTGGGTAAATGATATATCAAATGTGGCACTCCCAGTACTGGTGTATGGAATTCCTGTCAATTTAATCACATTATTTACTAATTTTTGGTTGAAAAAGCCGGTTAACCTGAATGATTGAGTTGTATTTTCAGCCTTTATTGATTTCCCTGAAAATCTATCCATAATATTACCAGAATAAATTACTAAACCTACGATAGCCAGTATAAAAGCATATCTTATACTTTTGTCTATTATCCTATAGGTATGCTCCCTCGTTAATTTGGGAAATTTCATTTTGCGAAAGATTAACCTAATAATAAGAAGAAACACAGCGATGCATAGACCACCGATGCCAAATGTTTTTCCTATTTCATTTAAAAAATACAATTCCATCTTATTACTATATTACAATCCGCAAAAACCTGCCATTTCAGACAAAATAACAAGCTGACAGTTTAAGATTAACAAAATATCCTAAAATGAAATAAAATACTTTTTTAAAATTTATCAATCATTTTAAACATTTAAACGGGACAAGATTAACAGTATCGCTAATGTCTATTTTACAATCATCCGCTTGAATATCAATAAGATAGAAGTGATGTCAATGGAATATCCTATATTGCAAATAATCCTTACTTTTTTGTGGAACATTTCGGGAGCAACATGGTTACATGTAAAATTGAGGTTTTGAATTCAGGGATAGCAGAGAGTCATCATTTGAAGTTAAAGAGAACGAAAATCTTAGGACTATAAAGGAGATTAAAATGGCTTACGAATGGAAATTTAACAAGCGTCCGTATTCGGACGAAGATGCCAAGAAACTGCTTAAAGATGTTGTTTCACCCGAAACGACCGATTGGCACTATAACACGCACCATAAGGGTTATGTCACCTTTCTGAATAAAATCGAGCAAAATCTGGAAAAAGTCGATCGCTCCACGGCCAACGGCAACTGGTCGGAACTGGGCGAATTGAAGCGGCGAATGACCTGGAATCACGGCGGCGCCCTGCTGCATGACGTTTACTGGGAAGTACTCGGCGGCAACGGCGACACTTCAAAGGGCCCGGATATAGTCGCGGCGATCGAAAAAGAATTCGGCAGTATCGAAAAATGGAAAGAAGATTTCAAGGCGACCGCGATTGCGGCCAAACTTTCCGGATGGGCGGTCCTGACACTTGACAAATTATACAGCGGCAGGCTGTTGAATGTGCTGGTCGATGAGCATCATTACGGCGCCATCTGGGGCGGTATTCCCCTGATTTCGCTTGATGTTTTTGAGCATGCCTACTATCACAAGGATGGTCCGGGCCGTGCCAAATACATCGACAATTTATTGAATAATTTGCATTGGGGACGCATCAACGACAGGTATAAAAAGTTTTCCAGGTAATACTTCCTTGTGCTATTAATCCAATGGGCGGGTCTGACGACTCGCCTTTTTTATTAAATTCATTTTTTTTACAATCGGGACATTGTGTATATTTCCTTATAACGGGGAAAATAAAAATATGATCGGCGACTCAATTATAGAAGCTCTTCAAAATCTGGCTTGTGCCTTTCTGCCGGCGGCATTAATAGCCGTGATCTCATTCAGGCTGCGTGCCCTGAAATTTTCCGGGGCGGTCGGAATGATTCTCGTCGGCACAATTGTTTTCGGGCTGGGCGGGATCCTTTATGCGGTGCCATTGATTGTTTTCTTCGCGACCTCCAGCCTTCTGTCATTATTGAAATCTGCCGGCAAAGATAAAGGCCTCCTTGAAACCGGTAAGACCGGTCCCCGCGATATATGGCAGGTGCTGGCCAACGGAAGCATCGCAACCCTGGCCGTTGTGGCTCACTACATCACAGGGAATATTCTTTGGTATCCGGTTTATCTTGCGGCTGTGGCGGAGGCGGCCGCCGACACCTGGGCCACTGAAATCGGGCTGCTCTCGAAGCATAAGCCATTATCTATTATAAGTTTTAGAATAATGGAGCCGGGACAGTCCGGAGGCATAACATTTCTGGGAACGGCCTCTTCCCTCTTTGGGGCAATATTGATAATCATTTCTGGTCTCATTTGTATGAGAATTGTATCCGGCGGGCTTGTCTTTGCCTTTGATTTATGGATGGCAGCGGCGATTGCCGGATGGATCGGCGCCCTGTTCGACTCTGTTCTGGGAGCGACTGTTCAGGCCCGGTTTAGATGCCCGGAATGCGGTAAGATTACCGAAAAGACTTTTCATTGTCAAAGAAAAACCATGTTATTTCAGGGATCCCGTTTGATAAATAATGATATGGTAAATTTCATTTCGACACTGTTTGCGGCTCTTTTGATGTTGGCAATCATCTGATTATTATTTATATATGGACTGCGAGGATAAACATTGAAATGGACTATTAGCCGGGAATACTAATATGAATTTCGAACTAAATGATGATCACCTTTCGGTGCAGGAACTATGTCGCAATTTTGCCAAAAAATATGTGGCACCGACCATCCGCGAAAACGACCGGGCCCATAAATTCGATCCGACGCTGTTGACCAGAATGGCCGAAGCCGATATTCTCGGCTTGTGTATACCGGAACAATACGGCGGCGCCGGCATGGACTATATTTCGCTGGGACTGGCCTGCGAAGAACTGGAATATATCGATGCTTCGGCCCGCGTTATTCTCTCGGTGCATATCGGCCTGAATTCACTGACGCTGCTGTCGCGCGGTAATCAGTTTCAGAAAGAGAAATATCTAATCCCGCAGGCCAAGGGCGAAAAAATCTCCACCTTCGGTCTGACCGAACCGAATGCCGGTTCCGATGTTGTCGGACTCCAGACAACCGCGGCCAAGAAAGGTGACAAATATATTCTTAACGGCGAAAAAATGTGGATCAGTTTGGCCGATGTCGCCGATAATTTTCTTATTTTTGCCTGGACTGATCAGGATAAAAAGAAAAGCCGCGATCACAGCGGCATTTCATGTTTTATTGTTGAGAGATCTTTCCCCGGCGTCACGACCGGCTCCATCCATGGCAAACTGGGTGTGCGGGCCGGTAATACCGGCTGGATCTCAATGCAGGATGTTGAAGTACCCTCGGAGAACCTGTTGGGTGACGAAGGCGAAGGGTTCGGTATCGCCATGTTCTGCCTCGAGCAGGGACGCTATACTGTCGCGGCCGGTTCGACCGGCTTAATCAAAGCCTGTATCGACGCCTGTGTCCAGTATTCGCTGACCCGGAAGACATTCGAACGACCCATTGCGGAACACCAGCTTGTCAAAGAGATGATAGCCAATATGCAGGCAGGTTATGAATATTCGCAACTGCTCTGGCTGAAAGCCGGCTGGATGCGCAACCAGGGCATCCGCTGCACGCGCGAGACGGCCCTGGCCAAGTGGATCGCCTGCCGTGAAGCGGAAAAAGCGGCCAATGATGCCGTTCAGGTACATGGCGCCTATGGCTTTTCCGATGAATATCCGGTCGAGCGGTTTTTCCGAAATTCAAAAGGGGCTGCCATTTATGAGGGTTCACGCGAGATCCAGACGCTCATGCAGGCCGACTATGCGCTCGGTTTTCGCCATGATCGACCGCGGCAAATAAATCTGCCGTCGTGGCCGTTTGACAGCAATGTGTAGCCGTTGATATTTGGATAAATAATATCTTCTTTAAAACGACCAAATTAATCCTTAACATACACAAGTTTGTCCAGATAATCCTTGACAGATAATTAAGAAACGCCTATTTTAC
This sequence comes from candidate division Zixibacteria bacterium HGW-Zixibacteria-1, assembly GCA_002838945.1. NCBI lineage: Bacteria > Pseudomonadati > Candidatus Zixiibacteriota > candidate division Zixibacteria bacterium HGW-Zixibacteria-1. The sequence continues at coordinate 4,044 of PGXB01000037.1, read as the reverse complement.
TAAATAGGCAAGCATCTGTGATAGACATCTTTACTCGCGATATCCTTTTTTGGAGGGCATGAGCAAATCGTGCCTCAAATATGTGAAAATCAAGGCAAGTTTAAAAGATATTGGAGGGAAAGATGAGAAAATCAATTTTGTTTCTATTGGGATTGTTCCTGATTTGTCTAATTGGCCTTCAGGGTGCAACCACAATTGTGCCATATGTTTCGCCGCTATATTTTTATGACGTCAATGGAACTCCGATGATACGGACTCAGATCCCTGTCAGATTTGAAATTAAAATGGCCAATAATGATGGCTTCACTCGTCAAAATGTATCTATCCCTTTGACATTTTATATTGTCGGCAGCGATTACAATTTCTATCCTGTAAATGTGGGGGGCAATAGCTCCAACGGCTCGGTGGAGTTGTTAAATGGCTTTGAACCGGGCGGATTCTGGGATCTTGGCTCCGGTCTCACTGAATTCGGTTGGGACGGCGTTCTTCCCGACGGAATCTGCTATAATGGGTCGTCCTCCGTTGGCAACGGATGGCCTTCTGGACTGGGCCTTCAGACGTATATGGCATTTAATTTTAGGTTCGTTCTGCCATGGGATAACGAAATATATTTCTGCATCGATTCCGCGGGATATGGCGAAGGTTATGAATGGCTATTTGAGGAGCCGTCACCTGTTTTCCAGGGGCCGTTCTGCTATCCCGTTATGTACTGGTTTCCTGAGCCTCCCCAGTTCACCAATTGCCCATCTATGTCGATTGGCACAAATTATGCCAATGGCTTCCAATATAATTTTAATGCAACTGACCCATATGGTACTCCCTATAATTTTATAATTATTGAAGGCCCCGGAACTATAAATTCATTTACCGGTCTGTGGACCTTTGACACCGATATAAGCGAGGCTGGCGACACCTATGACGTTATTGTGGGAGTTTCTACCGTCAGTCATCCGAATGAATATGGAGAATGTTCATATACAGCCGACATTGCCTCGGCCGCCGGGGATGTCAACGGCGATATGAAAGTGAATATTCTCGATATCGTGGCCATCATCAATTATCTATACAAGGGTGGGCCGCCCCCGGTTCATTTTTACCATGCCGATGTCTATGGCGGCGGCATATTAAATCTTCTGGATGGCCTCCAAATACTAAAATATCTGTACAAAGGGGAAAGCCTCAATGAGCGCAATATTAAGGATGACTACTCGCTCAGGCAAGGCTCATTTTGGAAATACGAACGATTCCGAACAGACGAGAATATAACCGACACTGTGGTAGTCACGGTAACCGGTTATGGTACGCTGAGATATCAATACCCGGACACAACCATATACAAACATTTCGATATTGTTAATGAGATGATATATATCGGCAGTAATGCCCCGTATGATTTTGTCTATGATATGCCGGCGACCGTGGGTGAAAGCTGGACAATTGAAGATCCGGGTTACTACATCATTCATGACACGGTGGCGGCAATTCAGGCTTTTGACGACCTCCCCATAGGACATGTTGAGGACGCCTATCAGATTCTTCGGTCAACTGTGATCGCGGGCGTGGAAGTAACAAGCACCTTCCGGGAGGAGTGGTTTGCGCCGGGTTTCGGTATGGTTAAATTATTTATCTGGAATAGTGAAGTTCCGACGGTTCAATTCGATGAATCATGGAGATTAATACAATATAATGCCGTAAAATGAAGGTTGTGATGGCGACCAAAAATATACTTAAAAGTATTTTTGACCCTCTGGCTCGAAAGGCTAAACCGCCTTTCGGGCCTTTTCTTTTGATTTTAATCAGCTGAGAGCAAAAATCAGGGTCAAAATAATTAAAAAAATGGTCCCCAAAATGTCAATTTCTTGCTTGTTTGAGTAATAATTTGAATTATATTGAATTATATGCTTATGGTTACATACCGAATTTGCATGTTTTATACTTTTTTGATGCGCACTTAGTCACAAACCACAATAAAGAGAGGCACCAATGCGTATAAGGCAGTTGCTCATGCTCACATTGGTTATACTATTAGCCCTTTCATCTTTTGCTTCCGCCGAAAGAATGGACTTGGGGGCGAAAGGTGATGATGTTTCCGTGATTGTCGAACAATCCGACGATTACAAGACGGTCCTGCGTTTTGACGTGGGGGCTTTTTACAGGGATGTTATTGACCTGAACGGAGAGAAGTTTTTCTCACTGAAATGCGGCGAAGAACCGGTCCTTTTGATCGAAGGCGAGCCGGAACTGCCGCATATCTCCCGGAGTATTATTATTCCGGATGATGCCAGGGTCGAAATCAGGGTTCTGTCGGAGGAATTTGTTGACATCCCCGATATGCCGGTGATTTCATCCAAAGGTAATCTCAAACGAACCGTCAATCCCGACGATGTGCCCTACACTTTCGGAGACGTTTATTCCAAATCCGATTGGTATCCTTATGAACTGGCGACGCTTCGCGAGCCGTTCATTCTTCGCGATTTCAGGGGCACGGTGGTCGAGATCAATCCTTTCCGCTATAACCCGGCCGAAAAAACCCTGAGGATTTATACTTCGGTCACGGTCGAAATTGTTAATGTCGGCCCGGGTGAGATCAATGTTCTCGAGAAAGGAGACATAGTCAGAAACAAGGTTAATGCCTTTGAAGAAATTTACAGCCGGAGATTTCTTAATTATTATGACCAGACGGAGAAATATCCATCAACTCCTGAAGACGGCAATATGCTGATTATTACTTACAATTCTTTTCACGACGCCATGCTTCCCCTGGTCGACTGGAAAATTCAAAAAGGTATCAACACGGCTATTGTTGATATTTCCTCAATCGGAAACAACGCCACCAGCATCAAGAATTTTATCGACTCCGTTTACGCCAGTGACTTCGGCCTGGCCTGGGTCCTGCTGGTGGGCGATGGAGCACAGATAACCACGGGAACCGCCACCGGCGCCGGTTCCGATTCCTACTATTCAAAGACAAGCGGGGCCGATGACTGGCCGGATATTATTATCGGTCGTTTTTCGGCCGAAACAGTCGCACAGGTTGAGACTCAGGTCGAAAGAACGATAAATTACGACAAGACTCCGATCGGATCGGACTGGTTCCATATGGGAACGGGGATTGCTTCGGACGAGGGCCCGGGGCACTATGGTGAATATGACTATCAACATATAAATAATATTCGGACCGACCTGCTGGGATATAATTATACTCAAGTTGATCAAATATATGAACCGACGGCGACTATAGCCGCCATCTCTTCCGCCCTTAATAACGGCAGAAGTGTTGTTAATTATTGCGGTCATGGTTCAACCACAAGCTGGGGAACAACCGGATATTCGAATACCAATGTCAACGCTCTGACAAATGATTATATGCTTCCAATGATCTTCAGCGTCGCCTGCCTTAACGGCAATTTCGTGGGTTCCACCTGTTTTGCGGAAGCCTGGCTTCGGGCGACCGACGGCGCCAATCCCACCGGGGCAGTGGCGACCTACATGTCGATTATCAGCCAGGCATGGAATCCTCCGATGTACGCCCAGGATGAAATTACCGATCTGCTGGTTTCGGAGCAGAAGCTGACCATGGGCGGATTGTGCTATAACGGATCCTGTTATATGATGGAAGCACAGGGCGCCGACGGTGTTGAAGAGTTCAATGCCTGGACAATTTTCGGTGACCCGTCACTGATGATTCGCACCGATGATCCGGCGACGTTGACTGTTAGCTACACCCCCGCGCATATATTTACACAGCCGGATATGAATATTCAGGTGGTCGGCCTCGAGGGCGCGCTTTGTGCCTTGACCAAAAACGGAATTATCTATGGCACCGGCACGACCGGACCCGACGGCATGGCCACGATGCAATTTTTTGAAGAATTACCGGTCGGCGAAGATTTGACGCTGACTGTTACGGCCTATAATGCATTGCCTTTCTTTGGAACGATAACTATCATCGCACCGGATGGGCCGTTCGTGATCTATGACGATCATGTTATCAATGACGGTCTGGGCAACAACGACGGTCTGGTTGACTGCGGCGAATCGATC
>PGXB01000036.1 GCA_002838945.1 candidate division Zixibacteria bacterium HGW-Zixibacteria-1 | reverse complement strand
AATCCCATTGCCGTCGCTTCATGACTGATCTCCTTTGTGAAATCAGCCACAAGATACTCTCTTAACAATCCTTGTCAATTAATGGGGAGCAGTATACAGATTACCCAGTACCTGCATCCGCTGGGGGTAGGCGGCCGGATGGAAATTGATGCGGGAAATGTGAAAGAGAGCAAGACGATAAGAATAAATAGAATCCATCTCGAAGAAGATGCCGGCAAGCTTCTTCATCCGGAGCAGGGCGAGCCATACAGCCGGGTCGATTACAATCGTTGCGGAGTGCCGCTGATAGAGATTGTTTCGGATCCTGATATCGCTTCTCCCGCAGAGGCTTACAATTATCTGTTGAAATTAAGGCAGGTATTGCAGTATCTTGGAATCTGCACCGGAGATATGGAAAAGGGACATCTTCGCTGTGACGCCAATGTTTCGGTGCGCCGTAAAGGGGTTTCGGAACTCGGCGTGAGAACCGAAGTGAAAAACTTGAATTCGTTCAAATACGTGGAAAAGGCGCTGGCATACGAAATTGAAAGACAGGCCGCCCTGATAAAGTCTGGCCAGGCTGTCGAGCAATGTACCATGTTATGGAATGAGAAAAAACAAACGGTCGAGCCGATGCGGACAAAGGAAGCATGTGAGGATTATCGCTATTTCCCGGAACCGGATTTGCCGCCGCTGGTGGTATCTGATGCGCACATTGATCACCTGCGTTCCGGTCTGCCGGAACTTCCCAAGGCGCGGTTTGCCCGGTTCGTACAACAATATAATCTTTCCGATTATGATATCGGCATATTGACCGAGTCGCGGCCGCTGGCTGATTATTTTGAGGCGGTCATGCTCGGTTATTCCGACAGCAAGACGGCTGCGAACTGGATGATTAATGAATTGCTTAAGGTCCTTAATGAGAGAAACATGGAAATCGATAGTTTTAATATTACGCCCGTCATGCTCTCTGATCTTTTAAATCTAATACAATCCGGAGAAATTTCCGGTAAAATTGCCAAAGATGTCTTTGCGCAAATGGTGGTAACAGGGAAGTCGGCGGAAGAAATAATGAAAGATCAGCAATTGTCGCAAATTACAGATTATGATACAATCGCGGTTGTTATAGATGAAGTTCTGGGTGAGGAAAAGGAAAATGTCGAGCGGTTTATGTCCGGCAAAGAACAATTATTCGATTACTTTATTGGGCAGGTGATGAAAAAGACAAAGGGCATGGCCAATCCCGAGCTCGTCAATAAAATATTATGGGAGAAACTGAATGGACTCAAAGGCTAAAATCGCCGTCTTTATTTCCGGCGGCGGCACCAATCTTCAGTCGTTGATAGATGCCTCACAGCAGGGGAGACTCTCGGGCGAAATTGTCCTGGTGGTTTCGAGCAAAGATAATGCATATGGACTGGAGCGGGCCAAAAATGCCGGAATTGACACCTTTGTTTATATAGCCAAAGAATACGCCAGTTCGGAAGATGCCGAACGGGACCTGCTGGAAATGCTGGATGAATACGAAGTCGAATATATCGCCCTGGCCGGGTATTTAAAACTGATTCCGATGTCGGTTGTCCGGAAATACAAGAATCATATTGTTAATATTCATCCGGCGCTTCTTCCCAAATTCGGCGGCAAGGGCATGTATGGCCATCATGTGCATGAAGCGGTTATCGCCGCGGGCGAGAAAGAATCGGGCGCAAGCGTACATCTGGTCGATGAAATTTACGACAACGGCAAAATATTAATTCAGGAAAAAATCCCTGTTCTGCCGGATGACGATCCCGACAGTCTGGCGGCCCGGGTTTTGAAAATCGAACACAAAATATATCCAATCGCATTGGAAAACCTCATAAGAGGGAGGTATAATTAATATGGCGAATTTAGTTATGAGCACAGATATAAAGGATTATCCTTTGTTCAGCCGCGGCAAGGTCCGTGATGTTTATGATCTTGATGAACAACTGCTGATCGTGACCACCGACCGGATTTCGGCGTTCGATGTTATTCTGCCCAACGGTATTCCGGAAAAGGGAAAAATTCTGACCCGGATGTCGCTGTTCTGGTTCGATTTTCTCAAGGATGTGGTCGAATCGCATCTGGTGACCGCCGATGTGGCGCAATATCCCAGACCGCTGCTTAAACACCGCGACATTCTCGAAGGGCGCTCGATGCTGGTCCATAAGGCCAAACGAATCGACGTCGAATGTATAGTCCGGGGTTATATCTCCGGTTCGATGTGGAAAGAACTGACCCAGGCGCGCAAGCAGGGAAAAAATGAGGTGCATGGTTTTAAGTTTCCGCCCGATTTGAAAGAATCGGATAAACTTCCGGAGCCGATTTTTACACCTTCCACCAAATCCGACAGCGGCCATGATGAGAATATCTCCTATGATCAGTTACTGAAGACGGTTGGGGCCGAGACAGCGGAATTATGCCGGAAAAAGTCAATCGCCATCTACTCCAAAGCGGCCGATTATGCGCGCGGCAAAGGGATAATAATCGCCGATACCAAGTTCGAATTCGGCTTTTTGGACGGTCGTTTTATCCTGATTGATGAAGTTCTCTCGCCCGATTCATCCCGATTCTGGCCTTTGGCGCAATATACTCCCGGAAAAGCGCAACCATCATTTGACAAGCAGTTCATTCGGGATTATCTTAACGGCCTTGAATGGGATAAGACGCCTCCGGGACCGAAACTGCCGGAGGAAATTGTGGAGAAATCAGCCGCGAAATACAGGGAGGCGGCCAGACTATTAACGGGGAAATGATAATGAGCGGAAAAATCAAGATAAAGCGGGCTCTGGTTTCGGTTTATGACAAGACCGGACTGGTTGATCTGGGGCGCGCACTGGAAAAATATGATATCGAAATATTGTCCACCGGCGGCACGCTGGCGGCGCTGAAGAAGGAAAATGTCCATGCCATCTCGGTTTCGACTTTCACCGGCGCTCCTGAAATACTCGGCGGCCGGGTAAAAACTTTGCATCCGAAAATTCACGCCGGGATATTGTTCAGCCGTGATAATGAAGACGACCTCGCCCAGATGACGCATCAGGAATACAAACCGATCGACATGATCGTCGTCAATTTGTATCCTTTCGAGCAGACGGTGGCCCGGCCGGGTGTCACGGAAGCCGAGATAATCGAGAATATCGATATCGGCGGCCCGACCATGCTGCGAGCGGCAGCCAAGAATTTTTCCGGCGTAATGGTCGTGACCGATCCGGCCGATTATGCCCGCGTAATCGAGGAACTGGTCAAAAATGACGGCGCCGTCGATCTGGAGCTTCGCCGTGAGTTGGCCGGGAAAGCCTTCAAACTTACCAATACCTATGACAAGGCTATTGCTCATTATTTTGTCGCCGGTCCGCCCGAGAAGAAGGAAGAAGTCTGTGATGAGTTCCCTTCGCGGCTCGATATTGCGGTCAACTTGAAATCGGCCCTTCGTTACGGCGAAAACCCGCATCAAAAGGGCGCTTTTTATGCCGACGAAAGTTTTACCGGGCCGACTTTGGCGCGGGCCGAGGTTCTGGCCGGCAAGGAGCTTTCATACAACAACATCGCCGATCTCGACGCCACGCTGGATATGCTGCTTGATTTTGAGGAGCCGTTTGCATGTGTAATTAAGCATGCCAACCCCTGCGGAGCGGCCACCGGTGCGACTATTGCCGATGCTTATCGCGATGCCCTGGCTTCCGATCCGCTATCGGCTTTCGGTTCGATCATCGGGCTCAACAAACATGTCGATATGGCCTGCGCCGAGTTGTTGAATAAGACTCACTTCGTCGAGTGTATCGTGGCGCCGAGCTATGATCCCGAAGCCTTGACCATGATGATGAAGAAGAAGACCCGCCGCATTTTGGCTCTTCCGGAGATCACCAGGGGCCGCCCCAAAGGAGAAACTGTCCTGAAATATGTTCGCGGCGGAATTTTGTATCAGACGGCGGATGATGTCGTAACTGGAGCCCAATCATTGACGCATGTCACCAATCGCCGCCCGACTGACGATGAGATAAAATCGCTCCTGTTTGCCTGGAAAATGGTCAAGCATACCAAGTCGAATGCCATTGTCATCGTCAAAGGCACCGCCACGGTCGGTATCGGCATGGGGCAGACCTCGCGCGTCGATGCTTCCGCCCTGGCCGTCAAAAGGGCCGGTAAGCGTGCCAAAGGGGCGGTATTGGCATCTGATGCTTTTTTCCCGATGCCGGACGGAATCGAAGTCGCCACCGAAGCGGGAGTTACGGCCATTATACAGCCGGGCGGATCAAAAGGGGATCCGGTTGCCATCGAGGCCGCCGACAAGGCCAATGTTGCAATGGTATTCACAGGTATCAGGCATTTTAAGCATTAGAATTTTGTTTTTGGGCAATTATTGCTTGCATGCTTTTTAAACTATGCTTAAATTGGTGCTGGGTGTTGCAGATTTTGAAAGGATAAATTGTGGGTAACAGGGTTCTTGAAATTGTTGTCTTCCTGATGTCTCATATTAAGGATCATCAGGGGCAATTGGACAATCTGGAGGATGTCTCTTCTTATCTGAAAAGCAACGGCTTTACCGATAATGAGATAAGCTCCGCCTATTCCTGGGTTCTGGATCAACTCCAGAGCGATTCGCAATTTGTCCTCGAGGACACTCAGTCGATCGTTTCCACGCGCATTCTCACCGAGCAGGAACGCCGGCATTTTGCATCAGATGCGATTGGTTACCTGCTTCAACTGAAATATCTTGGCCTTATCAGCGATGCCCTGATGGAGGTGATACTGGAAAGAGCGACACTCATGGGGGCGATGCCGATCGAACTCGATCAATTGAAAATTATCATCGGCGCTTTACTGTTCCGTGAGCCCGATTTTATAGAAGCCGGCAAACAGCAGATATTTTTATTGCCCGATGATGAAGGGCTTGTGAACTAGTTTTCACTCTTCTGAAATTTTGAATCCGCATGTCATTAAAAGATAAAAAGATTATTGTCGGTATCTCCGGCGGGATTGCCGCTTATAAAACCGCTTTTCTTATTCGGCTGCTGAAAAAGGAAGGGGCCGATGTCAGGGCGATAATGACTCGTAATGCCACCTGGTTTATTACGAGATTGACCATCGAAACGCTCTGCCAGCATCCGGTAGCGGTGGAAATGTTTCCCGAGGAGCAGTATGTCGCAACACATCATATCGACCTGGCTTCGTGGCCGGATCTGTTTGTGGTGGCGCCGGCTACGGCCAATTTTATCGGGAAAGTTGCTTCCGGGGTCAGCGACGATATGCTTACTACCGTCGTCTGCGCCGCGCAGGCTCCGGTGATGATCGCGCCCTCGATGAACAGCCAAATGTATCTCAATCCGATTACACTGCAGAATATCGAAAAATTGCGTGCTGTTGGATATATCTTCATCGATCCCAATGTCGGGGAGATGGCTTGCGAGACCACCGGTCCCGGTCGAATGGCCGAACCTGAAGAGATTGTGCAGATCATCAAAAAGCACTTCGAAAAAAAAAAGCTCCTGAAAAATAAGAAAGTTCTTATTACCGCCGGGCCTTGCCGCGAACCTATTGACCCGGTGCGGTTTATATCCAACCGTTCATCCGGAAAGATGGGCTATGCCCTAGCGGCGGCCGCGTATGAAGCGGGCGCGGAGGTGACTCTCGTGTCCGGGCCGGTGGATATGCAGCCCGCTGTGCCGGTTAAACTTATTGCGGTTGAAACGACCGAGCAGATGTATCGGGCGGTCGGCAAGGAATTCAAGAAAACCGATATTTTAATCATGGCGGCCGCTCCGGCCGATTTTACGCCAAAAAAAATCGCTTCACAGAAAATAAAAAAAGAAGCGCAGGGGAGTTTCAAACTTGAATTGTCCTCGACAATAGATATATTGAAGGCGGTTAAGGAAGATAAAAAGAAAAGCCAGAAAATCATCGGGTTCGCTCTTGAGACTGAAAACGGTATCGAAAACGCCACGGCCAAGCTGAAGAAAAAGGGACTTGATCTGGTTGTGCTCAACAGCCTGGAAGATGCCGTACCTTTCGAGAGCGATAAGAACAAGGTGACGCTGATCGACAAAAAGGGGCGCACCGAATCATTACCCACTATGCCCAAGATGGAACTGGCGCGCGTCCTGATTGAACATATAAGCAGGTTGGAATAACATGACTAAACTCAAAAGCCGTCTCGATCCCAAGACCACCGCCTTGCTTGTGAAAGCGGCCCGGAGCCAGGTACAGATCGGGCTGGGCGATATCGTTATCGACCGGGGGAAAGTCAAGCGCAAACAAAAGGAATTGATTCTCAACGGCAGGAATAAAAAGCAGGTGATTCAATATCGATCGCTTTCGTCGCACCAGAAAGGGATCTGCGAATGTCAAAACTGTCCCCTCGGCGCGACCCGGACGAAATTCGTTTATGGTGTCGGCAATCCCAAGGCGGATGTCCTGTTTATCGGTGAGGCTCCGGGGCGGGATGAGGACCTGAGAGGCGAGCCGTTTGTCGGCCGCGCCGGACAGCTTCTGGATAAAATTCTGGAGGCGATAAATTTCAAACGGGAAGATGTTTATATCGCCAATATTCTTAAATGCCGCCCGCCCAATAACCGCGATCCGCAGCCGGATGAAATGCAAACCTGCATGCCGTATTTACTGGAACAGATAAAGCTGATTAAACCGAAAATTATCTGCGCCCTGGGGCGCATTTCCGCCCAGGGACTGCTTCAGACAACCACCCCGCTGGGAAAACTACGCGGCCAGTGGCACGATTTCAACGGCATCCCCTTTATTGTTACCTATCATCCGGCGGCCCTGCTCCGATTTCCATCGTATAAGCGCGATACCTGGGAGGATGTCAAGCGCCTCCGTGAAAAATTTGATGAATTAGCGGCGGAATAATTATATGGCAACCAGGCCCGGTATAGATAAAGAGAAAGATATCGCCCGGCTGCAGCCGCCTCAATCGGTCGAGGCGGAGCAGGATATTCTGGGATCGATTCTGAAGGAGCCGGAAGTCATCTCATCTGTCATCGAAGAGCTTCCCACCAATGAGCATTTTTATGTTCCCAAGCATCGGCTAATATATAAGGCGATTCTGAATCTTTTCGAAAAAAATGAGCCATGCGATATTACCACGGTTGCCGAAGAATTGACCAAGATGAATCAGCTCGACAATATCGGCGGGCGGCTTTATCTGATCGAACTGGTTGATGGCATCGCCACCACGGCCAATGCCGTTTCTTATGCCAAGATCGTCCTCGAAAAATCGGTCCTGCGCAATCTGATCAATACTTCCAGCGAAATAGTGAAAAGCTGCTATAATCTGGAATATGAAGTTACGGAGATTCTCGACCGGGCCGAGCAGAATATTTTTGCCATATCCGAGAGCCGCCTCCGCAAAGGTTTTGTCTCGATGGCCGAACTGGTACCCAGCACTTTTGAGCAGATCGAACATTTCCAGGATACAAAGGGCGGATTAAGCGGGATCGAGACCGGGTTTGCACAACTCGATGCCATGACCGGCGGTTTGCATGATGGTGAATTCGTGGTTATTGCCGGACGTCCGTCGATGGGCAAGACCGCTTTCGCGTTGAATGTTGCCGAATTTATGGCGGTCGATAAAAAAGTCCCGGTCGGTATTTTCTCGATCGAAATGTCGAAAGAGCAATTGGTGCTTAGGCTTTTGTGCGGCCGGGCCAGAATCAGCCAGCATCTGCTTCGCACCAATCGCCTTCGCGATGCCGACTGGCAGAGATTATCGATTGCCGCCGATCCCTTGAGTGAGGCTAATATATATATTGATGATTCGGCCGTTCTGTCGCCGGTTGAAGTGCGCGCCAAGGCGCGGCGTCTGAAGGCCCAGCATAATGTCGGTCTTATCATTGTCGATTATATTCAAATGATGACCAGCGGTGTGCGCGCCGAAAACCGCCAGCAGGAAATGGCGTTGATTTCGCGATCCATGAAGACATTGGCCAAGGAATTGAATATCCCCGTCATTGCCGTCAGTCAGTTGTCGCGAATGGTGGAAATGCGCGGCGGCGACAAGCGCCCGCAGTTGTCCGACCTTCGCGAATCCGGCGCCATCGAGCAGGATGCCGATGTCGTGATGTTTGTTTATCGCCCGGAGTTTTATATGTCGCATCTTGACAAAGATGATCTGAAACGCAAGGAAGTGGAAGGGCGGGCCGAACTTATTGTCGCCAAACAGCGCAACGGCCCGACCGGAGTGGTCAATCTTGCCTTTGTAAAGGACTTTATCAGATTCGAGAATCTGGCTGCCTTTGAACCGGCCATACCTGATACCGATGCCGATTCTCCCTTTTAAGGATGAATAGCGGTGTACCATTAATAGGCCGTCGCGCGATAAATTTTATATCGCGGCTGGGAAGCACCTTCCTGCTTCTTTTCAAGGCCGTATATCATCTCAAATCGGTTCCCCGCTCACTTGGTCTGATTGTCGATCAGTGTTTTATGATCGGCAATAAATCGATTCCGCTTATCCTGATTATCTCGATATTCGTCGGCGCCGTATCGTCATGGCAGGCCGCCTACCAGTTCAAATTTATCGGCGCGCCATTGCGCTATCTCGGCTCAGCGGTCGGCAAAGCGATTGTCATCGAGCTGGCCCCGGTGCTTTCGGCGCTGGTGGTGGCCGGGCGCGTCGGCGCCGGAATTGCCGCCGAATTGGGTACCATGCGTGTCACCGAGCAGATCGATGCCCTGGAATCGATGGGTATCAGCCCGGTGCGCTACCTGGTGATGCCGCGCCTGGTGGCCAGCACCATCATGCTTCCGATACTCGTCATTTTCTCAAATTTCATCGCCGTCCTCGGAGCGTTAGCAGTGTCGGTTCTTTTTGTGGATATATCTTATGAGACATTTCTTAACGGCGTCAGATTCTCTTTCAGTTTCTTCGACATGATGGGCGGTATGCTCAAAGCGACCGTTTTCGGCGCCATTATCGGGCTGGTCGGCTGCCATGAAGGTTTCCGTGCCGCCGGCGGCGCCCGCGGCGTCGGTATTTCGACGACGTATGCCGTCGTTATTTCCTCGGTGATGATTCTCGTCTCGGATTATGTGATTGCCATGGTTCTGTTCAGGATGTAAGTATATGGATGCATATATAAAATTCGACAATGTAAATAAATCCTTCGACGACAAGGAAGTTCTCAGGGGGGTCTCACTCGAAGTGGCCAGAAACGAGTCGATTGTCATTATTGGGCAGTCCGGATGCGGCAAATCGGTGCTTCTGAAACATATCAACGCCCTGATTAAACCGGAGTCGGGATCGGTATATGTCGATGGAAACGATGTGACCGACATGAATTTCAACGATCTGACCGAAGTGCGGAAGAACATCGGAATGCTCTTTCAATCGGCGGCCCTGCTCGACTCATTGACGGTTGGCGAAAATGTCGGACTGGCTCTCAAGGAATGTATGCATCTTCCGGAAAAGGAACGCGACGACATTATCGCCGAAAAGCTGGCGCTGGTCGGTCTATCGGGCACCGAGCAAAAATATCCGGCCGAATTATCGGGCGGCATGCGCAAGCGGGTCGGGCTGGCCCGAGCCATAGCCACCAATCCGGCCATTTTGCTATATGATGAACCAACCACCGGTCTCGACCCGATCACGGCCGACCGGATCAATGACCTCATCATTAATCTGCACACCAGACTGCATGTGACCTCGGTTACGGTGACTCATGATATGACTTCGGCGTATAAGGTGGGTCAGAGGATTGTTATGCTATATGACGGCAAGGTCGAGTTCGAGGGTACACCCGATGAAACCAGAAACAGCTCCAATTCAATCGTCAGGCAGTTTATTCACGGACAGGCCGAAGGCCCGATTAAGATAAATTAAGCATTTATGGATAAAAAGACCAAAACCGCTTATGTCTGCACCAAATGCGGCGCCATTCATCCCAAATGGCAGGGGCAGTGCCGCGATTGCGGCGAATGGAACAGCCTGGCCGAAGAAAGAATTGTCAAATCGAACCGTAAGCCGAAGAAAGTATCTGCAGAGAGACCGCGCACCTTTGCCGAGATCGATGATAATAATATGTCGGGCTACAAGTCCGGCATGGGCGAATTCGACCGCGTCCTCGGCGGGGCTCTGCTGCCCGGAAGCGCCGTGCTTCTGGCCGGCGAACCGGGTATCGGAAAATCGACCTTGATTCTCCAGGCGGCCAATGCTTACTCGAATAACGGCTGCCATATATTATATGTCACCGGTGAGGAATCTCCCGGCCAGATAAAGAAACGGGCGGAGCGGTTGAATGTAGCCGGCAAGAATATTTCGATTGCCAACCTGACCGATCTCGAGCAGATTCTGACCATTCTCGATGAAGAGCAATATAATATTGTCATTGTCGATTCGATTCAGACGGTTACCAGCAGTCTGTTCGATTCGCCGCCCGGGACCATCGGGCAGATTCGCGAATCGGCCGGGCGGTTGATCGAGGCCGCCAAACGGGAAGGTTTCGCCCTGTTTCTGATTGGCCATGTAACCAAGGAAGGACTGGTGGCCGGGCCGAAAATACTCGAGCACATGGTGGATGCCGTCCTGTATTTCGAGGGCGAGAGCCGGTATCTCTATCGCATTTTGCGCACCGTCAAGAACCGCTATGGAGCCACGTTCGAGCTGGGTGTTTTTGAAATGGCGGTTGAAGGTTTGCGCCAGGTGGATAATCCCTCGCTGTTGTTTCTGTCCGATTATGAGGGCATTTCCCGTTCCGGGACAGTCGTGGCCGCCTCATGCGAAGGGAACCGCCCCATCCTGGTCGAGATTCAGGCGCTGGTGTCATCCGCTTCGTACGGAACACCACAGCGGGTGGCGGGCGGCATCGACAACAAAAGACTGGCGCTGCTTCTGGCCATCCTGGAAAAGCGGGTCGGTGTCCCGATGGGCGGCAATGATGTTTTTGTCTCGGTCGCCGGCGGTTTACGGTTGAATGAACCGGCTATCGACCTGGCAGTACTGGCCGCAATTGTCTCATCACTCCGCGATATCCCGGTCGATACCGATCTGGTGATGGCCGGTGAAGTGGGGCTGTCGGGTGAAGTGCGGGCGGTCAGCATGGTTGACCGGCGCGTTGCGGAAGCGGCCAAACTCGGCTTCAAAAAAATCATTATCCCGGCGCATGGCGCCGAGAGTATAACTAATAAGAAAATAGAGATATTGACTGTCTCGACGTTGGACCGGGCCCTGGAATTATTATTTTAGAGGAATATAAATTTATGGACAAAGTTCAGTTAAAGCCGCAGTCGATGTTGATACCGCTTCCGGCCACCATGGTTTCCTGCGCGGCCGAAGGTTTCAAACCGAATATTATCACTATCAGCTGGATCGGGATCGTCAATTCGGAACCTCCCATGCTTTCAATTTCGGTGACGCCCAAGCGGCATTCGCATCAGATGATCAAGATGGCAGGCGATTTTGTGGTCAATCTGACCTCGGAACGAAATCTAAAGGAGGCCGATTTTTGCGGCAACCGCTCCGGGCGCGAATATGATAAGTTCGAGGCGTTGAAGTTGACTCCGATTCCCGGAAAAGTCGTCGGTTCGCCGATGATCAAGGAATGTCCGATTAATCTCGAGTGCCAGGTGCGGGAATCGATGGTTCTCGGCTCGCATGAGATGTTCGTTGCTGAGATCGTGGCTGTGCATGTTGATCTGGATTTGATCGATGATAAAGGAAAAATCAACATTGACAAACTGAAACCGCTGGTCTATTGCACGGTTGCGCGCGAATATCGCGGAGGTTTGACAAAACTGCTGTCTCGCTATGGCGAAGCTGCCGGGAAAAAGGAAAAATAACAGGCATGTCTTCCGGCCCCTTTTCATACAATCTTATCACGCGTGATGGCGACACCCGGCGCGGTACCGTGACCACGCCGCATGGTCAGTTCCAGACACCCGCTTTCATGCCGGTCGGAACCAGCGGGGCGGTGAAGGCCATGACGGCCGAGGATCTTGAAGGCTGCGGGGCGGAAATTATTCTGGGCAACACTTATCATCTTTATCTGCGGCCGGGGGAAAAGCTGATAAGGGAGATGGGCGGTTTGGCCGAGTTCAATTCCTGGCACAAACCGACCCTGACCGATTCGGGCGGCTTCCAGGTTTTTTCGATGCAGGACCTGTCCAAAATCGACGATGACGGAGTTATATTTAAGTCGCACCATGATGGCTCAATGCATCATTTTTATCCCGAAAAAGTGATTCAGATACAGCTCGATATCGGCGCCGATATAATTATGTCATTCGATCAATGCGTGCCGTATCCGGCCGATAAATCCCTGGCCACGACCGGTGTCATGCGCACCTATGACTGGGCCAAACGCGGCCGCAGTTATTTCGATCAGCAGTCAGGCGGTGACAATAATGACATCGCCTTGTTCGGGATTGTCCAGGGATCGGTTTATCAGGAACTGCGCAAAATCTCGGCCGAGCAGCTCGTGGAGCTTAATTTCCCCGGTTATTCCATTGGCGGTCTGGCTGTCGGCGAATCAAAAGCCGAGATGGAAGAGACGCTGGCATACACGATAAAATTGCTGCCTCATGAGAAACCTCGTTATTTGATGGGGGTCGGTTACCCCGAGGATATATTGATGGCGGTTTCATATGGGATCGATATGTTCGACTGCGTTTTGCCGACCCGCAATGCGCGAACCGGAATGGTTTTCACATCCGAGGGGCCGCTTGTCTTCCGCAATGCCGATGTGGCCGATGATTCCCGGCCGCTTGATGTCAATTGCGATTGCCGTGTCTGCCGGAGATACAGCCGGGCCTATATCCGGCATCTGTATAACCAGCGCGAGATTACCGCCCTGGTTCTGGCCACCTATCATTCGACCTACTTTTTCCAAAACCTGATGCGGCGGATACGTGACGCCATTATGGAAAACCGCTTTGATCAATTCCGAAATGAATTTCTTGAAAAATATGAGCAGGGTAGGGACAATGAATAATTTCTGGCGCAAGCGAACCTTCTTATTAATTGCGATCTGTTTGCTCTTCCCGTTATCGGGTTCCTCGCAGGAGTCAAATGCCACCATGCAGTTTTATCTTGATAATGCCTCATATGTCTTTAACCAAAACTATCTGTTCAATTCGACGGCATCGTTTTCGTTTGAGCTCCGTTCGATTTATCACGAGACTGATTATAGGGGAGAGATTAAGAAAATCGACACCGCCGTGTACCTGTTCCATTTCGCGGATGGGAAACTTGATTCGATGAATGTCATCGATTCGACCTCGATGGATAAAAATACTCCGCCGGACAGTTCTATGCCGTTTCTGCCCTGGAATGATTCGCTGAATTTCTATTTTTATCCCAATGATACCGGGGCCGGAAGACTGGCTGTCGGGTTTGAATCGCCGGTCGAAGACAGCATCCGGGCACGGTCCGGATTTATGAATATCAACCGCGAAGATTTTTCGCTGGAGACGGTTTTTCTGCATAGGAGGGATGAAGAAGGGATAAACCGGCAATCATTTGATTATTACTTCGAGCGGGTTGATAACGTTATCAGACCGACACGTTTTGAGACATACAGTCTGAAGATCGCCATTCTCGGGCGGCAATATACCAGGCATATTTATGAATTCTTTGACTATAAATTGGAGACGAGATAATTTACTTGCCACCGGCACGGCATAGTTCTATAATTAATACCATGGTCAGCACCAAAGATATACTCAAAGCGCAGATCGATATGGGGCGTATTCCAAAGCATGTTGCCATTATTATGGACGGCAACGGGCGCTGGGCCGGCAGGCGTAATTTGCCCCGAACGGCCGGCCATGAGGCGGGTGTGGACGCGGTGCGAAAAGTCGTGCGGGCGGCCGCCGAAATCGGCATAAAGTATTTGACTCTTTATACTTTCTCAGTGGAAAATTGGTCCCGTCCGCGAGAGGAAGTAACCGCCTTGATGCGCCTTCTGTCACGGACCACCCGGGGCGAAATAGACGAATTGAACCGAAACAATGTCCGCTTGATAACGACCGGCCGTATCGGTGAATTATCGATTTCACGGCGCAAAGCTTTGACCATCGCCATGCAAAAAACGCGTGAGAACACGGGCCTGGTCCTCAACCTGGCCCTCAATTATGGGGGGCGGTCGGAAATTATCGATGCCGTCAAAGCGATTGCCACGGCGGTGTCTTCGAAACAAATAAAGCCGAGAGAAATCGACGAAACGCTTTTTTCAAATTATCTCTACACCGCCGGTCTGCCTGACCCGGATCTGTTGATCAGAACTTCGGGGGAAATGCGCATTTCCAATTTTCTAATCTGGCAGACCAGTTATACCGAGCTCTATGTTACCAATGTTCTCTGGCCCGATTTCGGCCGCAAAGAGCTGTTCCGGGCCGTTATAGATTACCAGAAACGGGAACGCCGCTTCGGAAAGGTTTGAGTGGTTTGAGTAACCTGCTGACACGCATAATTGTTGCCGCTATTTTCGGCCCGCTGATAATTCTCATCTCATATCTTGGCGGTTCCTGGCTTTTTGGCATGGTCATGCTGTTTGGAATGATCGGCATCGGCGAATTTATGTTCGGCTCCGGCATCAGACCAAAAATGATTTTATTCTGGATAACATCGCTGTTTACCGCCGGAATGCTGGCGGCTTCGATGCTGTTGTCGATATCATCAGGTTTGCTGATATTGACCGGATATTTTATCTTTCTTGGCATGGTTACGGCCGTGCGTAATACGACCCCCTCCGAGTTGTTCAAACAGCAATCCACGCTGATCTGGGGTGTGGCCTATATCGGGCTGTTATATCCGTTTGTTTACATGGTGCGCCAATTATCCGGGCAGGGCGGCGACTGGATGCTCTTTATGTTCGGCACACTCTGGCTGTCGGACACACTGGCCATGTTTATAGGCAAGGCTTTCGGCAAACGAAAACTGGCTCCGACCGTATCGCCCAACAAAACTATTGCGGGATTTATCGGCGGTATGACCGGCGGGATCATTGTCGCTTTTATTCTCGGATTCTGGAGACTTTCGAATATTGAATTACCGCTGCTGCTTATGGCCGGTATTTTGATTTCGCTGGTCGGCCAGCTTGGCGACCTGGTCGAATCCTGCTGGAAACGGGCCATCGGCATCAAGGACTCCTCGGCCATAATACCGGGCCATGGTGGCGTGCTGGATCGTTTTGACTCGCTGCTTTTTGCCGCGCCGGTGCTGTATCTGTTTCTCGATAATTTCATTTACCAATAACAGGAGTGATTATCGGTGAAAGTAATCGACTTTATTTTCGCCGCGCGCCCGATGCTGCTTTTGCCGGTCTGGTCCATATATCTGCTGGCATTCAAGCTTCGTTATCCCTACCAGGCATGGGAAGATTCCAATACGCTCGCACTGGTAAGTTTGACTCTGATCTCAGCCGGGGCCTATTACATCAATCAGATTTTTGATTATGATTCGGATCTCATCAACCAAAAGATAGGTTTCCTACAGAAAGACATCATTTCCAGAAGTCAGATGATGGCGGCATATTTAAGCGTCTCGGTTGTCTCCGTCATTGCCGCCTTCTGTTCGGATTTTATGACGGTATTAATTATTATTTTGATCGGCCTGCTGGGTTTGGCCTATTCGGCGTCGCCGCTGAGATTGAAGGACCGCCCGATCGGCGGACTGCTGGCCAATGTCATCGCTTATGGAATTTTGGTACCTTTGACGGCCGTGACAGATATCGGCGGCGACATTCACCTGATCTATATTATTTTTTATTTTTGCCTTTTAGTCGCGGCGGGCTACCTGTTGACGATTATTCCGGATCGCGAGGGCGATCAACAAACCGGCAAAATGACGCTGGCGGCAGGATTGAGCGACAGGCAGATAATTATGAGTGGATTGGCATTGGTCATAACCTCACTTCTTATGGCGTTTCTAATATTCAACGCTTTTCTGGTGGCAGTCAGCACTGTTTCGATTTGTCTGTTTGTCATCGCGTTATTGACCCCCGACGAAAAGGCGATCCTGTTTACATGCAAACTGCCGATACTCCTGGTTTCATTGCTGGCCGGGTACTACTTCCCCGCCTATCTGGTTTTTATGCTTGTTCTGCTGGTTATGACGCGGTTATATTATAAAAAACGATTTGGTATAATATATCCGAGGATTAACTGATGCGATCTCTGATACTAATGGCCCTGGCAATTCTTGTTTTCACCGGATGTACTCCCCATCCCCGCTATGGCACCGGCGAATCCCGGCCGCCAGAGGGAAAGGGTGAGAAGCAAAAGGCGACACAGGTATATCAAAAGAATAAGGATCGCTATATGAGCGCCACGACCGATGACCTTATCGAATTGGGGCGCATTATTCAGAGTTTTCTGGGAAGACCATATGGTTCCGGCAGTGACGGAGAAAATCTCGACTGCAGCCGTTTTACGATGCTGGTCTTTGACAAATTTAATCACACCAAACTGCCACGGACCGCCGAGAAACAATTCAAGACCGGGCAAAAGATAAATCGGGGGGATATGCGGTACGGCGACCTCGTTTTCTTCAAAACCGAGGGCAATTCCATTTCACACGTCGGCATATATATCGGCTTCGACGAATTTATCCATACCTCAAATTCATCCGGAATAATTATTTCCAACATGCATGAGGATTATTGGAAGAAAAGATTTATCGGGGTCCGCAGGATAATACCATAACCCGGTCCGAAATCATTCGTATTGATTTGGGATGAAAGACGACAAACTCGATATCAAGATAAAGAATCTCCCGGCCTCGCCCGGCGTTTATATCTTCAGGAACAGCACCGGCAGTATCATTTACATCGGCAAAGCCAAAAATCTGCGCAACCGGGTCAGGACTTATTTTCAATCGGCGCAGAACCATACGCCCAAGACCGCCCGGATGGTCTCAGCCATCGCTGATCTGGAACTGATGGTGACCGATTCCGAAATCGAGGCTTTGATTCTGGAAGCCAATCTGGTCAAGGAACATAAGCCCCGCTATAATATAAATCTTAAGGATGATAAACATTTTCCATATATCAAGGTAACGACCGGCGAGCCTTTTCCCCGGATGCTGATTGTTCGCCGTCTGGAAAAAGACAGCCATCGTTATTTCGGCCCGTACACCAATTCCAAGGGAATGCGCGGGACGCTGCGGTTCCTCAGCCGCCTTTTCAAAATCCGAAGCTGCAATCTTATCATCCCGCATCCGACCGGCAAGCCGCAGAAGGTGTGTCTCGATTATCATATCGGCCGCTGCGGCGGTCCCTGCGAAAATCTACAAAGCCGGGAAGAGTATGCCGAGCAGGTCGATTCGGTGCTGTTGTTTCTTTCGGGCAAAGGGGAAACGCTGCTCGAAAAGCTGCGGCACAGGATGGGCCGATTGTCCGAAGAAATGGAATTTGAAAAGGCGGCCGAGGTTCGCGACCAGATTACGGCTCTCGAATCGGTCCGGCAGAAGCAGAAAGTCGATGCCGGGGTGGTTGTCAATCGTGATATTATCTCATTTGCCCGCGACGGGCGCTACACCGTCGTTGTTATCATGCAGATCAGGGAAGGGATACTGATCGGCCGTCAGGATTTCCAGTTAACCTCGGAGCCGGAAGAGGAAGATGCCGACCTGATGAGTGGATTTCTCGGGCAGTACTATAATAATCAGCCGAATCTGCCGGAAGAAATTTATCTGCCGCTGAGACTGAATGATGAGGATGTCATTTCACAATGGTTGTCGAAGATGCTGGGCAAAAAGGTCAGAATTCGCACCCCGCAAAAAGGGGAAAAGCTGAAACTGGTTGATTTGGCCGCCACCAACGCCCGCTTGCTGCTGGATGAGATTCTTATACAAAAAAAGGGTTTCAAGGAGCGCGTTTCCAAATCGGTTCAGGCTCTCAAGGATAACTTGCACCTGAGCCGCTCACCGAGAATTATTGCCTGTGTCGATATTTCCAATACGGGTGAAACCGATGCTGTCGGAGCACTGGTCTATTTTGCCAACGGCAAACCGCAGAAATCTGGTTACCGGCATTTCAGGATCAAGGAAGTTACCGGGCAGGATGATTTTGCCATGATGCGCGAGGTCGTCGGACGGTATTTTTACCGGCTGCAGCAGGAAAAGAGAACCCCGCCCGATCTGCTGGTTGTCGACGGCGGCAAGGGGCAGTTGTCATCGGTGCAAAAAGAAATAGCCTCACTCGGTTTTGAAAACCAGAATATTATCGGGCTGGCCAAACGATTCGAAGAGATATATCTCCCCGGCAATCCCGAACCGCTGACCATTCCCAAATCATCGCCCGGTCTGCTGCTTCTGAAAAGAATCCGGGATGAGGCCCACCGCTTTGCCATCGAATACAACCGCAAGGTCCGCACCAAGCGGACGATACAATCCTCTCTCGATAAACTCGCGGGAGTCGGACCGAAGCGACGCGAAATTCTTCTCAAACATTTCGGTTCGGTCAAAAAGATCAAAGAGGCCTCGCTGGAACAACTGACCTCGGTCAAGGGAATCCCTCAAAATCTGGCCGAGAAAATATATAATTCGTTCCGGTAGATTTTCTTTGGGGCGTCATGCTTCTGCCGTTTATACTTGCATAAAAAACCGATCTTGTTATATTTATGTATATAAAACTTGTTATTAATTCTTACCGCGACCTTCCTCGAGGGCGTGTCTAAGGAGTGGCTATAATGGAATCATGCAAAAAACATATTCGGGTAATTTTATATGCGCTGCCATTTATCCTGCTGGCCGGCAGTCTGTTGGGCGCCGTGACTTTAGCGCCGGCATCGCAGGATGAGACCGGCAACCTGTATAAAATTATCGTACAAAATGCCGGTGACGCCCGGGCACTTTCGGCATTGGGAGTTGATGCCGTTCTGAAAATACAGGACGGATATCTCGTTCTCGCTTTGAGCGAGTATGAAAGAATATTCGAGGAAAACTCGCTGAGATTTGAGTTAATTGCGGCCAATGTCAGTCGCAGCGAATTGGCCATCGATATCCGCCATGACAGTTCGAATGTCGGACGGTATCCGCTTATTTATGTCGAAGGCAATCTCAGGGTGTACCAGGCTCATGCCGGAGATTTGTCGGAGTCAGGCGAAATCGCGGGGCTGGCGCCGCTTCCGCCGCAAAGCCTGCCGATTATTTATAAGACCCCGGTGGACAAAAGCATCTTTTCCGCTAAAATAGACTATAATCTTGATTCACTGATAAATCTTATTGAGTATGATTCATTGCAATCATATGTGGAACGACTCCAGGCTTTTTACAGGCGAGTAGCCGGAACCGACTCTATTTATGCCGCCAGGGACTGGATTGCGGGCAAATTTACCGAGTTTGGATACGACTCGGTCTATCTCGATCACTTTGTCGAGAATCTCAGTGGATCCTATGCTGACTGCTATAATGTCGTCGCCGTAAAACCGGGCACAAGTTTCCCGGATGTTCAGATCATTGTCGGCGCGCATTATGATGCCGGCTCGGTTTCACCCGGGGCCGACGACAACGGCAGCGGCACGGCGGCGGTGATGGAAATCGCTCGTGCCATAAAGGACATAGAGACCGAGATGACCTATGTTTTTGTACTTTTCGATGCGGAGGAATGGGGATTGTACGGTTCCTACCACTATGCCGGTTCCGCATATGCCAATGGCGACAATATTCTTTTTATGATGAATATGGATATGATCGCGCATTACCAGAACGATGCCGATGGTTATTCCTCCTATGGTAATGATACATATTTCGCTCAGTTGTGGATTGATCTGGCCGATTCACTGCAGGGAATCAACATCACCGGGCACCTGGCCGGAGGGGGCGGCGGCTCGGATCATTATCCGTTCCAGCAATACGGATATAATATCGCCTATGCCCATGAATATATTTTTTCCACGGTTTATCATTCAAGTCATGACAGTACGACCTATTGCAATTTCGATTACATGACCCGAATGGTTAAAGCGACTTTTGCAACAGTTCTGGCCGCCGCCGCGGCCAATGCTCCGCCACCGCAATTAATCCTGAGTTTTCCAGCGGGCGCCCCGGAAATATTTTTCCCTAATAATGAGGCCGCAATTCAAATGCAGGTCGAAGGGTATGGCGGAGGCGTTCTTGTTCCGGGAACAGTCGTGCTGCATTACTCTGCCGATGGTGGGCCATATGAAACGATTTCTATGACAGATATGGGCGGGGGAATTTTCGAAGCGTCAATACCGGGTTTACCATGTTATACGCGCATAGCATATTATGCCAGTGCCGAAGAGGAACTCAGCGGTATCTTTTATGATACCGATCCATCCCGGCCGAACCTGGCCGCTTTTGCCGCCGAAATGACGACTGTCTTCGAAGATAACTTCGAAACTGTTAAAGGGTGGACGGTGTCGGGCGAAGCGACCGTCGGGCGGTGGATTCGCCGCCAGCCTTATTTTACGCTGGAAGGCGGCCCTTCAAAAGATTATGATCAGTCAGGTTACTGCTATGTTACCGATAATCCGCTTTATTCCGATGTTGACAATGGCACCACAATTCTGACCTCACCGACTTTCGATTTGTCCACGGGCGATGCTGTCGTGGAATATGCCCGCTGGTATTCCAATGACGAAGGCGGGGCTCCCAATGCGGATATTTTTATAGTCAAAATATCCAGCGACAACGGCGCCTCCTGGATCGATGTCGAATATGTCGGGCCGGTCGTGGAAGCTTCAGGGGGTTGGTTCATCCACCGTTTCTGGGTAAGTGATTTTATTGGGCCATCACCGACGGTTCGGCTGCGATTCAACGCCTCCGATCTGGCGGCCAATTCGGTAATCGAGGCGGGCCTGGATGCCGTCAGAGTGTTTTCTTACAATTGCGGGCTGCCGCTTCAAATTGCCACTGGAGCGATTTCCGACTGGACGGTGGGAATGCCTTTCTCATTGGCACTTGAGGCATCCGGAGGTTATGGCGCATTTACCTGGATCGATAAAAACGCCGATCTGGCGGGGACGGGTCTAACTTTGACTTCCGATGGTCTGCTTGCGGGAACACTTTCGATAGAAGGTGCCATTGCGTTTACGGCTCTGGTCAGTGATGAGGTCGGGCAGACGGCGGAGCGTCCATATGGTTTCACGATAAACAGTTATCCGAATATAACAACCCTGCCAATTCCGAGTGCTTCCGTAAATGCAGCCTATTCGTTTCAGTTGCTGGCGTCAGGGGGGACCGCACCAAAGATGTGGACAGACAGGGACAATGATTTATCAGGCTCCGGCTTTACTCTATCTCAAGCAGGGCTGCTATCGGGTCAATCACCGGATACCATGACGGTTGATTTTACGGCTGTCGTCACTGATGCCGCCGGCGCCACAGTGGAGAAGCCCTTCACGCTCAAAGTGAATCTTCCATACATCTGCGGCGACGCCGACCACAGCGGAGCGATTAATCTGCTGGATGTGACATATTTGATCAGCTATTTGTACAAGGGTGGCGCGGAGCCGATTCCGCCTGCCTCGGGCGATGCCGATCATAGTGGAGCCATTAATCTGCTTGATGTGACATATTTGATCGGCTATTTGTACAGGGGAGGCCCCGAACCAGTCTGCCCTTGACTCAGTCCAAAAGTTGCGAATTCAGAGGGTCGGGAAACCGGCCCTTTTAATTGGCCATTAAGGGCGGTTATTTCCAAAATTGCTTTGTCATCCATATTATTAAGTGCTATATTAAGTTATCTCGAAGTGAGGGTAAGGGACATCTTGAATAATCTTGTCATTAAGGCACGAAAAGGCGACGCGGAGGCCGAAAAACAGCTATTTCAATATCTTCGCGTAAGATTTGAATATCTCGCCAAAAAAAGGTTATTGAAGAAGGAAGATGCCGAGGATATCGCCCAGGAGGCATGTCTGACAGTCCTTGAAAAGTACAGGACCGCAGATTTCCACGGACACTTCAATGCCTGGGCCCTGAAGGTTCTGAGAAACAAGATCGGAAATTATTTGCAGGGCAAGTGCGTGCGGGACAATAAGGTTGCCGGAAGTATAGATGCCGGCGTCCTGATCGATCGGGTTCATGCGCCGAATGATTCAAGTTCGGTCAGTGAAATAACCGATTGCTTAAGGAAGCTGATTGCGGCTTTTCCCCGGTATGCAAGGGCATTGAATCTGGTCCATCAGGGCTTCACCACCGACGACATCTGCCGACGGCTCGATATAAAGCCGAATAATCTTTATGTGATATTAAATCGAGGCCGCCGGATCTTGAAGGAATGTTTGGGCAAGGAGTCATCCAATGACTGAAGAAAGATGCATAGATCCTGAAGCCGGAAAGCTGTTGCATGCCTACGAACTGGGGGCGCTGCCCGTAAAGGAATGCGAGCTGTTTGAGGCCCATTTGCTGGAGTGCAAAGCTTGTTTTTCGGAGGCGCAGAGTTTTTGCGCCGAATCAAATCTGTTGATTTCCAATAAATCAATTATTGAAGAAGTCGCGTCAGCGGTCGGCCTCAGCGAAGCCACCGTTGAGAAGCGTTCGCTTCTATCCGGGCTCATCAGCCGATTATGGCCCGATACACCATTTGTTTTCAGACCGGCCCTCGCCCTGGTTATAATTATCCTGCTGCTTTACCCGGCTTATAAAGGAATTCAAAAAAACCCGGATGAAGGCATCAAAGCGGTGTCGGCCGTAAACCTGATGCCCACCAGATCGTCCTCCACGGCGGAATTTAATATTCCCGACGACAATGATGTTGTCTTATCATTCCTATATCAGGATGTTGTCCCGGGACGGGAATATATAATAGAGATCACCGACGAAAACGGTCGGACACTGATGCTGGATAAATCTTTCAATGCTTTTGACAAGTATGAAATGGGGCGGTTGCTGATACCGGCGGACAAAATTAAAACGGGAGTATTTGAATTGAAGCTGTCTGATCCGGAAGATGTATCGTCGGGCAACGAGCAGATTTATAAATTCAGGCTGATAAAATAAATCGCCGACGCATGATAAAAACATATCTCTTTATTTTACTTCTTTTGTATCCGCTCGGGGCGGGCATAAATAGCTATGCCGATCAGTCGGCCCGGCTAATTTATGCCGACAGCCTGCGTGAGGCGGCGCAATATGATTCCGCTCTGACGATCCTGAAGCAGACCCGGAGCGAGTTCGAACGGACCCCGGGCATTCCCGACAGCACCATCGCGGATTTATATTCTATTCTGGGTTTATACTTTTACGACATAGGGCAATTTACTGCGGCGGAGAATTATTTCGATTCGGCCCTTTCTATTCGAAAGTCGATTTTCGGCGAGGCATCAATCGAAACGGCGGAGATTCTTGTCAGACTGGGCGATGTTTATCGGGAGCAGGGAAGATATCAGCCGTGCGAAGATGTTCTGGTCGGCGCCCGTAATATTCTTGAGGAAATCGACAAAGAGAACTTGATTACGGCCGAATGTTATGAAGCATCGGTGCCCCTCTATAATTTCAAAAATGAATATGAAAGAGCCGACACGCTGGCGCGGCTGGCCATGGCCATCTGCGAAAAAGCCCCGGATATCGAACCGAACAAAATCGGGGATTGCTACAATGCGCTGGGAAATGTCCGCTTTTTTACCGGTGATTATGATCAGGCTGAAAGCGATTATGAAAGCGCCCTCGGTTGTTTTAAGAAAATTTATGGATCACGCCACCCGGATATTGCCATGACGCTGGGCAATCTGGGCAATTTATATATTGTCAGGGGAGAATACCTTAAGGCGGAATCCACGTTCAATGAAGTCTATGCCATGGAAGAAGAATTTTTCGGCGAGATTCACCCTAATCTGGCCGTCAGGCTGAATTTGAAGGCCTCTCTTTACTGGAGGCTCGGAAGATTCGGGGAGATGGAACCTCTCCTTAATCGGGCCATTGAAATTCTCAAAAAGACGGTCGGTGAGGATCATCCGGAGATGGGCGCCAGCCTGAACAGCCTGGCCGCAGTGAACCTTGTCAGAGGCGACTACCCGACCGCCGACTCGCTTTTTAGGAAAGCCTTGCAGGTTCTCGAAAAAGTGTACGGTACAAATCATAATACGGTCGCGACTATAATGAATAACCTTGGAAACATCAATGCCGTCATGGGGAATTACGATGTCGCCAAGGAATATATGCTTCAGGCTCTCGAGATCAGGAAAAATCTGCTTGGCCCGAATCATAATGACGTCGCCAACAGCTACGGCGCTCTTGCACGGCTTCATCATAAGCTTAAAGAATATTCCGAGGCGGAAACGTGCCTTAATGAGGCTCTGAAAATCAAGGAAAGTCTTTTCGGAACGAATCATCCGGATGTCGCCAGAATTTACACCGATCTGGGGGATCTCGATCGCCGTCTCGGACATCTGGATGAAGCGGTGGATGATTACCGACGCGCCCTGAATATACTGCAGGGGATTCTCGGCTATCTTCATCCTAATGTATATTTGAACATCAAAGGCCTGGCGCAGGCTTATGCCGCCAGGCATGATTGCGATTCAAGCCTCGCGTACTATGGGCAATTTCTGGACCTGGCCCTGAAACTGACCGATTATGCCTTCTCATATTCATCGGAGTCGCAGAAAATGAGCTGGATTAATCAGTACCCGGTTATCGAGAATTCCCTGTTCTCGATGGCCCTGTCATGCGGCAGCAGGCAATCGAAGGAACTGGCGGCCGAAATGATACTCAAAGGAAAAGCCTCGGTTATTGATGCCGTCATGGCCGAGCAAAAAGCGGCTTATTGCTCTGAGGATGCCGTTACTCTGGATCTGCTCGACCGGCGGAACGAATTATGCACTATAATTTCCAACATGGTTCTGACCAGCGTCAAAAAGGCGCCGGATGAATCATTCCGTGACAGTATTCAATATCTGTACAATAAAAATGACTCTCTCGAAGAAGAACTGAGCCGGCGCTGCGCCCTGTTCAAAGACGAACTTTTCGCCAGGAGATTCAGCATTGCCGACATCGGCCGGGCGCTTCCGCATGACGCTATCCTGCTTGAGTACCTGAAATACTATCCCTATGATTTCACCAAACTCGGAACCGACGCGATCGATTCCTCGAATTCACGCTACCTTGCCTTTGTTTACTCTTCTTCGGATGGTGTCGCATTTGCGGACATCGGTGATGCCCGATCAATCGACAGTCTTGTCGATGCCGCCAGAAATGAAATTTACCAGGCCGACAGCCGTGTCTTTACACCGATAGGCGCGATGCTGGAGAGCGATCTGTCGGAAATCACCGGCAAACTCTACAATATTCTTATCGGCCCGATGGCCGATAGGCTGGGCGGCAAACGAATTGTCTATGTTTCCCCGGACAGCAAGCTGAATCTGCTTCCTTTCGAGATTCTCACGCGGCCCGACGGCTCATACCTGATCGAGGCAAATCGAATTTGTTATCTGTCGACCGGCCGTGAGTTGCTGCGATTCGCGCAAAAGCCCGATTCATTGTTTGATGTTATGGTTATTGCCGATCCTGATTTCGACTATACAGGTGATTCGGTCGGTTCGCCCGATAACAGGGGGGAACCAACCATTCGAAACGTCAATTATTCTCAGAGCCGGGATATTGACCGCCGATCAATAGATTGTCTCAATACTGCATTTCCTCCCCTCAGGTATGGCCGGATCGAAATGAATTCTATTACCGAGCTCTTAGCAAGAAAGGGTGCTCTTGAAGTCCGCGGTTATTACGGAAACAAGGCCGGAGAGAAAGTCCTTAAGTCGATTACCATTCCCCCAAGCATCCTCCATCTGGCCACACACGGCTTCTTTTGTGACGCGTCAGCAGTTTCAAACGACCCGGCGCAAAACAATCCGCTGATGCGATCCGGGCTGGCTCTGGCTGGAGCAAACCGGCTGCTTTCAGCGAAGGATGCAAAAACGACCACCGACGAAGACGGCATTCTGACCGCCTATGAAATTTCCGGTTTGAACCTGACCGGAACGCAACTGGCCGTGCTGTCCGCCTGCGAAACCGGTGTGGGGGAAAGCATTAACGGCGAAGGCGTTTTCGGCCTGCAGCGGGCCTTCCGCCATGCCGGCGTTAAATCCCTGTTGATGAGTCTCTGGAAAATAATGGACAAGGAAACCTCGCAACTGATGCATGGGTTTTACGGCCGCTGGCTGGCGGGGGAATCGAAAGTTGACGCCCTGCGCAATTCGCAACTGGAACAACTGGCCCAATCCCGCAGCTCTCTGGGGCATGGCCATCCGCTTCTCTGGGCCGGCTTTATTCTGGTCGGCGATCCGAATTAAACACAATCTTAGATAAATACGTCTTTACTCCAGGTCAAAGGTGCGGGCAATCAGGATTAATTCTGTATTGGTTACCGATTTTTGCTTGCACCAATCTTAAATGTGGATATATTATAACTATCTACATTCGTACAGTTTATCGGGAGGAGGATATTATGACCAGGCGCGACAACCTAATTCCCACCACCGTTTTAGTAATAATACTATTTCTGACGGGTGCGATCTATGGGCAAACACCCCACATATTGACATTAACGCCGGAGCAAAATGAGCTGAATGTGTCGCCGGGCGATATGATATCGGTGACTTTTGATTGCGCCATGAAGTCCGGCTCGATCAACGGCGGTTCTTTTGTGGTGAATACCAGGACCTCCGGTCTATGTTTCGGAGCTATCACCTACAATTCGGAGACACAAACGGCTTTATTTGATCCCGACTTCGATTTCCATGCCGGCGAAGTCGTTACGGTGATCCTGACTACCGATATAAAATCAGAGTCAGAGGATTCGCTGGAGAATTATTTTAATTGGAGCTTTACTGTCGGAACCAGCGGCGGTTTTGTCGGTTCTTTTATTCTCGATGCGACTTACGGTAATGTGCCGGATCTATGGCCAATCGCCGTGGCCGATATTGATAATGACCGCGATATTGATATTTTGGCCGCCCCGCAAGGAGACCAGAATGTCTATGTCTGGTTGAATCAGGGTGATGGCACTTTTTCCGCCGGTCCCTCTTATGAGACGGCCCTTGGTCCCCGCGGTATCGCGGCGGCCGATCTAAATCGTGATGGCTATGTCGATTTCGTGGTGGCTAATTCATTGGACAACAGTCTCTACGTGTATCATAACAGCGGCAATGGCACATTTACATTCTCCAATTCTTACGGTGTCGGTCAAAATCCATATACTGTCATAACAGAGGATCTAAATGGTGACGGGTATCTTGACCTGGCCAATACAGATTACGTAAGCGGTGTTGTGACGGTTCATTTAAACAATGGTGACGGCCTTTTTACGATTTATAATACTTATGCCGTCAACGGTAACCCCGAGTGGGTCTGTTCCGGTGATTTTGACAATGACGGCGATGCCGACCTGGCGACGGCCAACAAGAATTCGGACAATATATCTATTCTTATTAATGACGGTCACGCCAATTTCGGCTGGCATGTCGATTATGCCGCCGGTGGGGACCCGCAGTCGATTGCGGCCGGCGATTTGAATGCCGATGGATATCTTGATCTGGCTGTCTCCAACTATCTTACCGGAAACGTCATGGTCTTCATGAATAATCAGGATGCCACCTTTGCACTATTCAGTGCACAGTCTGCCGGCGAAAAGGCACAATCCGCCATTATCGGCGATTTTGACACCGATTCCGACCTCGATGTCGGATGCGTCTCCCGTATAAGAAATAATGTCTGTTTATTTAACAATGCCGGCGATGGAACTCTGGGGTCGGTGCGGACATTTTCATCGGGAAACGAGCCGGTTGCGATGCAGTCCGCCGACTTTGATTCGGACGGCGACCTTGATCTGGCCGTAACCAATTATTATTCGCATAATATTGCCATATTCTTGAATGGCCTGTGCTACGATTTTGATGCCGATGGTTTCGGCGATCCCTGGCATCCCGAAAATGAATGCCCGCCGGATAACTGTTTTTCAGTCTATAACCCGGACCAGGCCGACTTGGACAATGATGGTTTCGGCGATGTTTGTGATGACTGCACGGACAGCGATGGCGATGGTTTCGGTGATCCCGGTTTTCCAGCCAGCATCTGTGCTGTGGACAACTGCCCCGATATTTATAACCCGGATCAGGAAGATTATGACGGCGATGGTATCGGCGATAGCTGTGATAATTGTTTGATAATCGCCAACTCCGATCAGGAGGATTTTGACGCCGATGGTATCGGCGATCTCTGCGACGAATGCATCGACACCGACAATGACGGCTATGGGAACCCCGGTTTTGCCCTGAATACCTGCCTGGATGACAACTGCCCGGATGTATATAATCCTGACCAGACAGATACTGATGGCGATGGCGTTGGCGATGCTTGTGATGTACCAGGTTGCTGCGATGAGCCCGGTGATGCCAACAATAATGGCTCCGTCGGGATTCTTGATGTAACTTATATCATCTGCTATGTCTACAAAGGCGGAGCAGTACCGCCTTGCATGCCGGAAGCCGATCCCAATGGTGATGGGGCCATCAATCTGCTTGATGTGTCCTATTTGATTAAATATATGTACCGTGGCGGCCCGGCGCCTATCTGCGGCCCCGACCCATGGCCGGAGAGTTAGCGGATCGACAGAATTCTTGTAAGATTTCGACCGAATCTCAAAAGACATAACAGGAGGTCATTATATCCGGGGACAGCAGAGTCGTTGCCCATGTATAAAAACCACAAAGAATTACGACCTTGTTTGACAGCAACTAATTGGGTGGGAGGATGTTATGTCTCGGCAAACGCAAAACTACCGGGCAGGGCTCAAAGCCCTTTTAGCATTTTTAATTATTTACTCTTGTATATCAGTATCTGTCGCGCAGGCATTTGAGTTAGTCGCCGAACCACCGTCGCTTGAGTTTAGTTTACATCCCTTGCAAGGGGTGCGGGACACTGTTTTAATTTATGAATTAGACGGGGCCAACCTCCAACTAAATATAGTGGAAAATTGTTCGTGGCTATTTCCCGTCTTTGCCGATTCACCGGTCACGCCGTTTGAACTGGATGTCTGGATAGATGCTTCGACGGATACGGGCGTCTATTTATGCGAAGTTTTAGTCACGGCTATTGATGAAGATTCGGCAGTCGTCGATGAAATTTCAATTCCTGTCACACTATATATTACTCGCGATTATGAGTGTGGCGATGCCAATGATGACGGGCGTGTCAACATCCTTGATGTTTGTACAATCCTTCTATATCTCTATAAATGCAAGGGGGAAGATAAGTGCGGCTGGATCCCAGAGAATGTTGATGCCTGTGACGTAAACGGCAATGCGTCTATAAATATTCTGGATGTCGTTTACTTGATAAATTACATCTATAAAGGTGGCCCTCCTTTGATGTGTTGGTAGTGGATAATAAATGTTTGTTATTCGGGCGGCTTCGGCCGCCCTTTTTTTACCCAAAAATGCCATTGCCAAATGAATTTAGAATTCGTATCAATTGGTTGTGCAGCAATCGGAAGAGAAAATATATACCGTAACCGCCCTCACCCGGCTGATAAAATACGCCCTCGAGGAATCCTTCCCCGAAATATGGGTGGAAGGGGAGGTCTCCAATTATATCCACCATTCTTCGGGCCATCGTTACCTGGTTCTTAAAGACGAAAACGCCGTCATCAAGCTGACTATCTGGCGCTCACTCGGCCAATATCTCAGATTTGAGCCCGAAAACGGCATGAAAGTCCGGGCTTTCGGCAGTGTTACCGTTTATGAAAAGGGGGGCAATTATCAGCTAAATGTAAGAAAGCTGCTGCCGGTCGGGGTTGGTGAGCTTGAAGTCGCTTTTCGGCAGCTTTATAAAAAGCTGGCCGGGGAGGGGCTTTTTGAAGAATCGCTCAAGCAGCCATTGCCCGAATACCCGATGACCATCGGAATTGTCACTTCGCCCACCGGCGCGGCGGTTCGGGACATTATAAATATTGCCCGACGGCGCAATGATTCGGTGAAATTGATTTTGTATCCGGCCCTTGTGCAAGGCGAAGGAGCCGCCGAAAGCATTATCGCCGGCATCAATTATTTCAACAGCCGCGATGATATCGATGTCATCATAATCGGCCGCGGCGGCGGATCGCTGGAAGATTTATGGGCGTTCAACGAGGAGCCGCTGGTCCGGGCGGTGGTGGCTTCGAAAAAGCCGATTGTTTCCGGTGTCGGCCATGAGATCGACACTACGCTGGCCGATCTGGCCGCCGACCTGCGCGCCCCGACACCGTCAGCGGCGGCGGAGCTGGTTATTTGGGATAAAAGGACCTTGATACAGGATCTGACCGACTATTTGTCGCAAATGAGTTATTCGCTGGAGATGTTTATCAAGCGACATCGGACCACTTTGGTCCAGTATATGAACCGCCCGGTCTATCAGAGGCCGGAAAACAGTGTCAGGGAACGGGAGCAGACTCTTGACAACCTTATGCGCCACTTTGAAAATGCTGGAAAAAATTTATTGGAAAAAAAGAAAAACATCTTATCTTTGAGCCTGTCGCGGCTGGAATCGCTGTCTCCGCTGGCGATTCTTAAACGTGGATATGCCGTGCTGATGAAACTGCCGGGTGGGGAAACAGTAAAATCAGTGGAGGCGATAACCGGCGGCGATATGGTCGAGGCTGTTTTGCAGGATGGTTCGGTCACGGCCCTGATAAAAGAGATAAAGCGAGCGTAATTATTATGGCTGCGGAAAAGAAGAAATTTAAGGACTTTGAATCGGCCCTGACCCGGCTTGATGAAATCACCCGCCAACTGGAGTCGGGCGAGATTAAACTTGAAGAATCCATTGCGCTGTATTCCGAAGGGGTCGAAATTGCCGCCTTTTGCAGCAAAACGCTTTCAGGGGCGGAAAATAAAATCATGAAGTTGAAAGAACAGCAGGAGAAACTGGTCGAAGTTCCTTTTGATGAGGAAGAAGATGGCGATTGACATGATCCCGACCGGAATAGAATATCTCAAGCAGAAACGTCTTGAAGTGGATGCTCTTTTGCATGAGTACCTTCCGCCCGAGAGCGATTTTCCGCAAAAATTGCATCAGGCCATGCGTTATTCCGTCCTGGCCGGCGGCAAGCGGATTCGCCCCATCTTATGCCTGACTTCTTATTATGCCTGCGGTGGAAACAATGCCGCTATTATCAATCCGGCCGCCTGCTCGCTGGAACTGGTGCATACCTACTCGCTGATACATGATGATCTGCCGTGCATGGATGATGATGACCTGCGCCGCGGAATACCCACCCTGCATAAGCAATTCGATGAAGCTACCGCTGTCCTGGCCGGTGATGCCATGCATGATCTTGCTTTCAAGCTGATTGCGCGGTCTGGTTCGGCCGAGGTGGTCAGTGAGCTGGCTATGGCTATCGGAACCTATGGCATGCTGGGCGGTCAGATGGCCGATATCGAGGCCGAAGGAAAAAAAGTCAGTATCGATGAAATTAAATTCATTCATCTGCTGAAAACCGCCGCCCTGATAAGATCTTCCGTTCGTATTGGCTCCATCCTGGCCGGAGTGGACGACCGGATGCTGGCCAGGCTGTCCGATTATGGCGAAAAAATCGGCCTTGCTTTCCAAATCGTTGATGATATGCTTGATGTCGAGGGGGACCCGCAGAAACTTGGAAAAATCGTCGGCTCCGATTGTAAGAATCAGAAAGCGACCTATCCCGGAACCGTCGGTATGGACAAAGCCAGAAAAGACGTTGATAAACTGATAGACGGGGCCATTGAAATATGTCACAGTCTTGATATTGATGCGAATCATTTTATGTTTATTGCCCGTTATATTGGTATGAGGGAAAATTGATTGATGAGTATTCTGGATAACATAAAAAAGTCTTCCGATATAAAAGAACTCGATGATGAGCAGTTGAATTCGCTTGCTGACGAAATCCGTCAGGAAGTTATCTCGGCTGTCTCGCAAAACGGCGGGCATCTGGCCTCAAATCTCGGTGTGGTCGAGTTGACTATGGCGCTGCATTCGGTCTTCGATATCCCGACCGATCAGATTGTCTGGGATGTCGGGCATCAATGTTATGTGCATAAGATTCTTTCCGGTCGGCGCGATCGGCTTCATACCATAAGAAAATACAAAGGGATCGCCGGCTTCCCCAAAAGGGACGAGTCCCCGGCCGACCCGTTCGGTGCGGGGCATGCCTCGACTTCGATCTCGGCTGCACTCGGTCTGGCCACCGCCCGCGACCAGCAGGGATTAAACCATGAAGTGATTGCGGTTATCGGCGATGGAGCTTTATCGGGCGGCCTTTCGTTTGAGGGGCTTAATAACGCCGGAGCTTCCCGAAAAAATCTCTTGGTCATTCTCAATGACAACGAAATGTCGATCTCCAAAAATGTCGGGGCGCTTTCCAAATATCTGACCAATATCATGACCGATAAACGGTTCAATAAACTCCGCGACGAAATCTGGGAATTGACCGGCCGGTTCAAACGCCGCGATAAAATCCGCGCCATGGTTTCGGATATCGAAAAATCCATCAAGGGCCTGTTTGTTCCGGGTTATCTCTTTGATAAACTTGGGTTTCGGTATTTCGGTCCGATTGACGGGCACGATCTCCCATTGCTGAAAAAGACCCTTACGCAAATCAAGAGTATTTCCGGCCCGAGGCTGCTTCATGTTGTCACCGTCAAGGGAAAGGGTTTTGCCCCGGCTGAGGCCAATGCCACCAAATTTCATGGAATCGGCGCCTTCGATAAAATTACCGGTGAAACCAATTCCAAATCAAGCCTGCCGGGATATACCAGGATTTTTGGCGATACCATGATCGAGCTGGCTGAAAAAGATAAGCGGATTGTGGCCATTACGGCAGCCATGTCCGCCGGCACCGGCCTGACCGGCTTTGCCGAAAAATTCCCCGATCGGTTTTTTGATGTCGGTATTGCCGAGGGGCACGCCACCTGTTTTGCATCCGGTTTGGCCGCCGGAGGCATCAGACCTTATGTGGCCATCTATTCCACTTTTCTGCAGCGTGCCTACGATCAGATCATACATGATGCCGCCCTTCAGAAACTCCCGGTTGTCTTTTGCATCGACCGGGCCGGACTGGTCGGCGATGACGGCCCGACGCATCATGGCTGTTTCGATCTGTCGTATCTGTCCGTCGTACCCAATATGACTATCATGTCGCCCAAAGACGGCGATGAGTTCCGCTCCATGCTTCATACAATCGCCGGGCGCGAGCTCGACGGGCCGTGCGCCGTTCGATATCCTCGCGGGTCGGTGCCGTATCCCATGACCGGTGAATTGGAAAATATCGAGTGGGGCAGATGGCAGCAGATAAGCCAAACCGGCGAAATCGCCGTAATCGGTGTCGGCACTATGTTCGAAGTCGCCAAGAGCGCGCAGGAAATGTTGAAGGACCGCCGCGAAGTGGCCCTTATCAATGCCCGTTTTATCAAACCGCTCGATACGGAGATGCTTAATAATTGCATCAAAAATTACCGGCAGATCATTACCATCGAAGAAAACGGCTATATCGGCGGACTGGGGCAGATGATCGGAAATTACCTGTTGCAGAACGGATTTAAAGGCGGGTTCCATTCTTTTGCCATCCCGGACAGATTTATCTCGCAGGGGACGCGCAAGATACTTCTCGATGAGATCGGTCTCAATGCCGATACACTGGTGCGGTACATCGACGATATCTATAACGATCGCCGCACAATTCTGGAAAAATTGCACCTCAAAAAAGGCGCCATGAAAATCAACGCGGTTGCCGTCAATGGCAACTATGGCGAATCATCAGCTAAATAACAGAGGATTAAGATGCGATTTGGGATAATTGCAAACTTCGGCCGCCCCGATGCCGCCGAGGCGGTTAACTTTATTCTCGAATGGTGCGAAAATAACGGGCATGAAGCCTTTGTCTGCGAGAATGTCGTCACCGGCCCCATGATGGAAGTCCGCACCGTTCCGCGCAAAGAATTATGCGTCAACTCCGATGCCGTTATCTCGCTGGGCGGCGACGGGACCATGCTGGCCACGGCGCGCGCCATCGCCGAACAGGAGATACCCATTCTGGGTATCAACCTCGGCTACCTCGGTTTTCTGACCCAATTGACACCGGAGCAACTGGGCGGCGCCCTGAAGCGGGTGGCGGCCAATGATTACCAGATCGAGGAGCGGATGCTTCTCAAGACCAATGTCATCGATGGGCCGCAGCTTGATTCTCAGTTTGCACTAAATGATGTCGTCATCGACAAGGGCGCCGTCAGCCGTGTCATCAATTTGAGTTTATATGCCAATGATGAGTACATCTGTTCGTACACTGCCGATGGGTTGATTGTTGCGACGCCGACCGGTTCGACAGCCTACTCGCTGGCGGTCGGCGGGCCGATTCTCAATCCCAATATGAATGCTTTTATTGCCTCGCCCATTTCACCCTTTTCGCTGACCTCGCGGCCGATGGTGTTTCCGGCTGATGTTACGCTGGAAGTGCGTATCCGCTCGGAGCATGGCAATGCCAATCTGACCGTTGACGGGCAGGTCGCGACTAATTTTTCGCCGACCGGGACGATAAGGATCACCCGCGCCAGGCATGTCGTCAAATTTATCAAGTTCGAAGAATTCTCGTTTTACGATATTTTGCGGCGGAAGCTCCACTGGGGGAGACTGCCGGTGGTCGATTACGAAAAAGCCGACCTGTTGAAAAAGACCGACCGCAACAACCGGCAATGAGACAACCGATAGGGCGGGTTCCAGTGTATTGGCGGCGCGAATAAACGAGAAAACCAACATTATTTTATATATACAGGCACATCATTTTTGACTTGGAAAGCCTGTAATTAATCACCATACATGAAAACTATGAGTTGGCGGATATTGCTGGCATCTTTGGCCTTCTCATATTATTTCCTAAGAGCTAGGAAAAGACGAGGTCAAAATATTACTATTTATTTTATAGAATGTAGTTATATTGTATAAATCATTTAAGGTAAAAGTTTCGGCTTAATATTATGATTGGAATATTCTCTAAAATTGCCATTTTATTTATCTTAATTTTCCCCATAAATACTTTATGTGACGATTATAAAGAAAATAAAGATACCTTAATATTAATTAATGAAGTTGTTTATTCTAATACAATCAATAATTGCATAACCAAAGGAATAAGCATTGATCTGACTAATTGCACTATTATTGGAAGACTTCAATATCAAAAAGATACGATTCATTCTCGCATAAAAATCACTAACAGCACATTAAAGGATGACCTGAATTGGAATACTATGCATTTTCGAAGTCCTGTTGAAATAAATGGTTGTACCATTTTTGGCAAGATTGATATGTATAATGTAAATTTCGAAAGTGATGTCATTTTCAAAGACTGCATATTTGTCGGATTGGCATCCTTTAGCAAATGCCATTTCTCAAAGGCATATTTTGATGGGAGCGAATTCCAGTCAAAAATTTCTTTCTATGAATCAGATTTCATTTATGCCGCAGATTTTGGCCGTGTAAAATTTTGTAGAAGTGCCGACTTTGAAGGTGCTCGTTTTATAGGATATTCCATGGTAAATGTAAGTAGAGACACAGGCGAAACGCCATTCATTGCGACCGAGGCCGCTATTTGGCATGCGTCCGTTTCCTTTTACAAGGCTTCACTTATTAATGCTGAATTTAAAAATTGTATTTTACAAAATGCAATTATATCCCCCACTTTTCTGGATGATTATACTATGGAAAGCCTGGCCAATGCTAAGTCGCTAAAGGATCTTCAATTTGTAGGCTCAAATAATACATTAATAACATTAAAAAACTTTTTCAGGAATAATAATTATAGACAAAAGGAAAGGGAAATCACCTGCGCGATGGAGCGAAGAAATCAGAGTACTTTAAAGAAGGTGATTTTCGATTTACCCTTTGAATATGGCTCCAATTTGGCAAGACCATTTCAGATAGTATTTGCAATATATTTGTTTTGTGCAGGTATTTATTTTATAATGTTTCACTTTGCCGGAGTTACGGGTGTTCTATTCAAGAAAATGCAAATAGATCCTAGAACAAATAGAGAACATGAGTCGGCACTTAGAATTGGCCTTGTGGAAATTAGTAATTTGGGTGGCTTTCTGTATTTCTATTCTTTTGTATTAAGAGAAATAAGACTATTAATGCACGGTTGTTTTTTTAGCCTTATAAGCACATTTAACTTGGGCTTTAGAGAAATAGATTTTGGGCGTTGGTTACGCCTGATTTTGCCTTGGAAAGCCGAATATCAGCCATTTGGCTTTGTCAAGACAATATCAGGGCTTCAGTCAATAATAAGTGTTTTGCTTATGGCATTTGGCCTACTTTTTTATTATGGCCGGTTTTTTGAATAACATGGTATTGTACCAATCCGTTGTTTTGCGAATTGCCCTGCCAGATCATGAGCATGTTTAACAAGGACGAATCAATATGGAAAAGGTAAAACGCCCTGTAATCGAATTGCCGCTTTCGCGGGTAGAGAAAATATTCGAACTTGTCGCCGCGGTAGGTTTGTTGACGTCTATCTTTCTGTTAATTAATTACTGGTCGGTTCTTCCTGATAAGGTCCCCAGCCATTTTGGAGTCAGCGGCCGGGCCGATGCCTGGAGCGGTAAAGCCATTCTGATTATTCTGCCGTTGGTGTCGCTTTTTCTATATACCCTTCTGACCCTTGTCTGCCGCAAACCGCAGTACTGCAATTACCTTGTTCGAATCACCGCTGAAAACGCTGAGCGGCAATACCGCCTGGCGCGCAAGTTCTTATCGATTCTCAAGGCTGAGCTGATATGGGTTTTCACTCTTATCAACTGGGCTTCGATCGGGGTGGCCATGGAACGCTGCAACGGATTGGGTGTTTTCTTCCTGCCGGTTTTCCTCATAATTGTCTTTGGCACCATCGGGATTTATATATATTGTTCGCTGAAGACGGCATAAGTCAGGCCTCAATGAGGTTTTATCCAGTCGAACTTGCCGGATCGAGTGCGTGCAAATATTTTGTCGTTACATTTTTCACCTTATTATATACATCTCCAAAAATAATCTTGCATAAAGCGGGGCGGCGATATATTTTAGCGTCGAGCGCGTAATAAAGAAGAGTCATTATAATTGTTAATGGCATTATAAGCGGGAGTAACTCAGTTGGCTAGAGTCACAGCCTTCCAAGCTGTTGGTCGCGGGTTCGAGCCCCGTCTCCCGCTTTTTCTTATAAGATAAATTCCGCAAAATCCCACCACAATAATCACTCATTATATATGTAAATGCAATGACCCTGGTTTCCAGACATAATAATGGTGTCTTGGCAGCGGACCCCATGCGATATGCGATGCTGTTATGTTATTATAATGTAATGACATAGGCGAGTAGGTCGAAATCCCCTGCCTGAGGCTCGAAGAGCCGAAGGTCACGTCGAAGATCCTGAGCTTGGCGAAGGAAGCGAAGCGAGTGAGGTTTCGACATCTTGACTTGACGTTATGTTGTTATATTATAACAACATAACAATTGTTTAAGAATTGTCATCAGGTTGCCTTTTTGGCGAATATTCTTCCATGATTTGGCTGCTTATATGATTTGCGATTCATTTTAGACCCGGTAAATCGTGCCGGGGAGAGGTTTGGGGGATCGGTTTTGGTTCGCACAAAATCTTTTTGGGTAAAATTGTGCAATTTCTAAGCATTTGGTTTAAGATATATTGGAACTTCCCGCCATTTATGAAGTTATAGGGGAGAGATATTATGGCACAGGGGTATTACATTTTTTTTCAAAAAAAGTGAATATTTTTTTATCTTTGGGCAAATATTTCTTGACATACGTATTGCGGGGGATATATTTAGGGCTCGCCAAAAAATGGCGAGGTATGCTTATTTGGCACTGAAAAAATGCAGGCCCAAGTAGCTCAGTTGGTAGAGCACATCCTTGGTAAGGATGAGGTCACCGGTTCAATCCCGGTCTTGGGCTGATAAATTTATAATTTGTTGGGGAGGTGTTTCGACACATGGCCAAGGAAAAATTTATCAGAACGAAGCCGCATGTTAATGTCGGAACGATTGGACATGTCGACCACGGTAAGACGACATTGACGGCTGCGAT
>PGXB01000035.1 GCA_002838945.1 candidate division Zixibacteria bacterium HGW-Zixibacteria-1 | reverse complement strand
TTATGAAAAAACTACTGATGATGATCCGGGCAATGTTGAAAAACAATTTACCCTTTAATCCTAACTATGCCCTTGACAGTTAAGACGGTATCTACTAAAAATCTAACCAATATCTACTTCTTTTTCTTCTTTGGCTTTTTGTCTTCGTCGTCGTTGTTGTTGCCGGCGTCTTTCTTCTTGTCATCATCCTGTGAGGTTTTAAACTGTCGTGCCAGGCGGTCCAGTTCCTTATCGACTAGGTCGTAGATACTCCCCTTCGTGAAACCGCCGCTCTTGAGCTCTTTGCCGGCCGGTTTGCCGGTCAGGATCTCGATACCCTCGTCGATTGTCGTCACCGGATAAATATGGAACTTGCCCGCTTTGACTGCCTCGACCACTTCCGGTTTGAGCTGCAAATCGGGAACATTCTGGATCGGAATCATCACGCCCTGCTTGCCGGTCAGCTTCTTCGCCTTGCAGACATCATAAAAGCCCTCGACCTTTTCATTGACACCGCCGATCGGTTGAATCTCGCCGTACTGGTTGACCGACCCGGTGACCGCAAGGCTCTGGTCGATCGGCACCCCGGAGAGCGCCGAGAGGATTACATAAACTTCGGTCGATGAAGCCGAGTCGCCGTCGATACCGCCGTATGACTGCTCGAAACAGATCGAGGCCGACATCACCAGCGGTTTGTTCATGGCGAACTTGCCGCGCAGGAACCCGGTCAGGACGAGAACGCCCTTATTGTGAACCGGGCCGGAGAGGTCCGACTCGCGCTCGATATTGATGACCCCCGAGCGGCCGACCGAAGTGCGCACCGTGATTTTCGCCGGTTTCCCGAAAGCATGCTCGCCGGTATCATATACCGCGAGGCCGTTGATCTGCCCGACCGTCTTGCCGGTCGTTTTGACCATGATAGATTCCTCGACATACATCTCCTGAATCTTGTCCTCCATCATACTGACCCGCTCGCGCCGCGCATCGATGGCTTCGCGGACATCCTCGCGCCTCACCATCTTGCCCTTCTTCTCCATAGCGCAGATGGCCGCTTCCCGGACGATATCGGCGATATTGGTGAACCGTGTCGAAAGCTTGTTCCTGCGGCCGGCCAGCCGGACACCGTAAGCGGCGACCTCCTCGAGGGCGCCGGTATCGAACGGCACCAGTTTATCATCGGTTGCAATTTTTCTTATAAAAGCAACATATTCCTTGAGATGGCACTCATTGAGCTCCATGACAAAATCGAACTCGGCCTTGATTTTGAATATTTTCTTGAAATCTTCTTCGTGGCTGTAAAGGACATTGTAAATGCGTCGTTCGCCGATCAAAACCACCTTGACATTGAGCGGGATCGGCTCCGGTTTAAGCGATGATCCGGCCATCATATAGAAGGGATCATAACCGGTGATGGAAAACTCGCCGCTCATAAGGTAGCGCTTGAGCGCCTGCCATGAGCCGGCTTCGGAAAATAGATCGAGCGCATTGATAATCAGATAGCCGCCGGCCGCCTTCAGAAGCGACCCGGCATTGATCCGCGAAAAATCGGTGCGCCAGTAGCCGAACCGGTCCACCACCCGCTCCACGGTTCCGAAAATATTGCGATAGGCGGGCGAATTTTCGATAATCACCGGCGCCTTTTTGGTCTCGGAATTGTCCAGAACGAGGTTGACCGCGAATTCTTCGAACGGCTCCTGCTTTCTGAAAGCGGGCGGTTCTTCCTCGCCGCGCCTCGGGCGGGCCTCTTTGAAGCGGTCGAGATTCTCCGAGAGCGCCTTCTCGGCATCGTCCAGATAACGGCAGACCTTTTCGGCGGGAAATTTCTTCTTGAGGACATTGATTTTGTCCTGAATAAGCGGCGCGATCATGGAAAAATCAAGTTTCTCCAGGGCGGCATCCAGTTTCTCGAGCATCTTCTTGGATTCCATCTCCACCAGGCTCATTTCGCGTCTCAGCTTTTCGCGTTTGCCGATTAGATCCTCGAGCCTCGCCTTCTGGAACTTGCCCTCATTGGCCAGCCGTTCGAGTTTATCGAGCGACTGCGGCTCATTGTCGATCAGCGGCTGTAATTCATTCCTGAGCCCGCCGCCGACCTGGTACTGGATCATCACAAATCCGGCCTCATTCATTTTCTTTTCGAAATCCTGCAGCAGGCTTTTCTGCCGCGCCTCGAAATCGGCGGCAATCCGGTTGCGCTTGGCCTTGTAATCCTCGCTGTTGAAAATTTTCGGTATTGATTTTCGAAGAGTATTTATCATCAGGCCGACCAGATGCTTAAAAGTGCCCCCCTCGCCGGCCTTGAAAACCAGTGCAATCGGCTGATCAGAGTCCCTGAAATTGTTCACATAGCAATAGTCATTTAATTCCGGCTCCTGCCCGTCAAGGTCATCAAGAAGCTTTTTAATAGTCGTCGTTCGGCCGGTTCCGGTCAGACCGGTTACGAATATATTATAACCGCGGCTCTTGACTTTCAGACCCAATTTAATGGCTTTGATGGCGCGTTCCTGGCTGATGATATTGGTGCAGGGTTTGACATCGTCGGAAGATCTGATTTTATACTTTTTCAAGTCAATATTCGCGGTCAGGTCAGTGTATTTCAATTCATTTGACTTCTTGGGGGCCATGATTCCTCCTGAATTTATGATTTCAGCAAATATAACTCTTTTTTTGCAGGAAACAAGAT
Source organism: candidate division Zixibacteria bacterium HGW-Zixibacteria-1 (assembly GCA_002838945.1). Lineage (NCBI taxonomy): Bacteria > Pseudomonadati > Candidatus Zixiibacteriota > candidate division Zixibacteria bacterium HGW-Zixibacteria-1. Next base: position 35,893 of record PGXB01000035.1, on the reverse strand, counting down.
ATCTTGACAATTGGTTTATAGATATTATATTGGGCAAAATTGACGGGATGGCGGTATCGTCTAGTGGCCCAGGACGGGGGATTCTCAGTCCTCAAACCGGGGTTCGATTCCCCGTACCGCTACCAAATACAAAGCCAGCGGTAACTTAGCCGCCGGCTTTTAATTTATTTTTCGGGCCATCTATGATTTGGGGGTGGATAAAAGATACGGTCGGGAAAAATCAGAACGTTGAACTAAATATCATTATCGCTTTCCATAAAATACCATTTTTCAGGATCAGTCAATCCATACTTCTCAATGGTATCCTTATTGGCATAAATGACAAAATTACGGTACTTCTTCCGGACATAAAAACGATACTTCATTATCTTCCGGTTAATTTGCCCGGATCCATAAAAATGGAAAACTACCGAATTGATATTTAGAGTCCGGCCGTGGTTCAAAAAAGCCGTCATCAGCCGATCGAAATATTTGTCAATATCCAGAACAAAAAAATCGGCTATGTATAACTCACCATCCAGAATCGAATAGACTATATAGCCGTACATCTCGTTGGTCTTTTTATCGGTACCGGCGAAAAACTTATATTCGATATAGGGACACTCCCGGAACCGCCAGTTCAAATAGGCCGAATTCCTTTCCCCGATCAGGCTGTACCGGCCGGAAGCTTTTTCCCAAAGACAATCGAATCTGGCATCAAAGGAACTGCCCAGCTCAAAGATGCTCTTTCGATTCAGCAGCGATTTATAAGTCTCCGGAGCAGTCAGAAAAATCGCAGCATCGACCAGATATGATAATATCCTTGCCCAGGATTTATTCTTGAGCCGATTTCTTAAATAACCGTGCGACCTGATCTTTTTGACAAAACGGATGCATTGACCGATTTTGATATAGCCGGTCCTGACCATCAACTGGTCGGCGTTTTCATTGGGCAAACCATATATGAAATCCAGATGACCTTCTTTGACCGACGAAAGAACGTTTTTCTGCAGCATGAAAGCGGGCCAAAATGTCCGCCCCTTTTCGGCAAAGGCAAAATCCCCAACCACCCCCGCTCTCAATCTTTCATTATTGACATACATGATCCGGGGAAAGACAACGACCAGGCCAAGCAAATTCTCTTCACCATCGTTATTTGCCAGCCAGCCAAGAGTGGTTCCCGATGGATTTTTTTTGTAGAACCATGAATATTTTTCCTTTTGCCACCCGGGGAAATTGGCCGCCCAGAATCTTACTATTCTTGATTCGTCGTCAAGGATGTGGATTTTGTCAATCCTGTAACTCATATAGCAAAATATGATTATCTTGCCTTTTGGCAATAGTTTTGTAATGTCTCAATGTCAAATTTTACGCGCCTACCCGGTATTTTCGACAAATATCATCCGTTTTTAATATCTTATCAGCAATTATCGTGGAAATCAGTAATCATTCCTCTTCCTGAAATTCATGCGGACCGACATATTAAGAATATCAAAATCTATACGAGGCCGATCCCTTCAATTTCAACATTTAGCAGACCGTAATTAGAGGACAAAACCCGACTTATTCTGGATTAATTGCAGCTGAATTACCGGAATCTCTATGTAAGAATTAGACGATTCACCAAAATAATAATTGGCAAGCTTAATAAAATGTAATATCTTATAGTCATGGAGGGAAATCATGTCGAAAAATGTCGTCTATTTAACCATAATGCTTGCCGCCACACTCTTTTCCGGCAGTTTGTCAGCCGCCATTCTTATGGTTCCTGCTGATTATGCCACAATCCAATCGGCCATCGACGCCGCCTCACCGGGCGACACGGTCATAATAGGAAAAAACAACCTGCCAAATTTTTATAATTTGCCTTATTTCGAGCAACTTGTTGTCAACAAACGAATTGCTCTGATAGGAGCGGGAGGTATTGTCGGCGGATTAAAATCAGGCGATGTCATACTGATCACTGCCGGAAACTGCCTTATCAAAAAATTGAAGATTTACGGAAGCGGCAATTCCCAACCGGCCATTGGCACATGGGACGCCGGGATCAAAATCAAATATGCTGATTCCTGTATTATTGACTCCTGCAGATTTCTTGCCAATGCCGCAGGGTTGGTCATCGAGGGCTCGAATTATACTCAGATTACGCATAATATGATTATCAACAACCAGGCCGGCATCTATTTCTATTCCGGACAGGATGGCTATGGTCAAATTCACAACAGTACCGGGAATTATGTTTTCGATAATGACATTATTTACAATCATGTGTCAGGGATCATGCTTGCCCAGGGTGACGGCCTTCATCAGAACAATGTAATTCAGAATAACTATTTCGTTTATAACATGCAGGGCCTGTCAATGCGAAGCGCACAGGATAATGATATCACTGGCAATTGTTTCAACTGGTGCATTCAATACGCAATATATGAATTCGAGGGATACAGCGAGGGCGGCAGTAATCAAATCAGGCTTAACACCTTTATCAACAACTATAACGGCAATGTTCATTCGTTCTGTTTTCTGGCCGAAACTCAGCCGTCTGATTTATGGTCCGAAAACTTCTGGTCGGATTATGACGGTGAAGATAATAACAGCGACGGTTACGGCGACACGCCGTACATTCTTGACGGTGGCTCCTGCGAAGATATCCTGCCGCTTATGGCCGCCCCGGATTTCGATCAGGATGCCATTCCGGACGACTTTGATAACTGCCCTGACGTTGTTAATACCAACCAGAATGACTGGGATAGTGACGGCATCGGCAACGCCTGCGAATTCCTGTGCGGCGACGCCGACTATAGCCGGAGTGTTAATATTCTCGACGTTACCTTTATCATAAATTTTTTATACCGTGACGGCCCGCCGCCGATTATCGACGGGATCGCCGATGTCAATGACAACGGTGCCACCAATATTCTCGATATCGTTTACCTGATCGCCTATTTCTACAAAGGCGGGCCGGATACTAATTGCCCACTGTATCATCATTAAATGGAAAGATTTTATTGGCAGGGACTTTATCTATACAGGGTTGAGTGAAAAAGCCGGCGGATATCCGCCGGCTTTCTTCTGAGCAGCATTTCAGAGAAATTCAGGGAATTCAACTGCCGCTGTGTTTTACTTTCATGCCGGGCGGGGCGCTGAGCGCGGTCCGGCCGTCATCATGACAGTCATCGCATTTGGGATCTTCATTAAATTTGCGACCGGCATGACAATCCTCGCAATCCAGTTCGGAGTGCATCTCATCGAGTTTGAGACCGGTCACGGCATGACGGAAATTCTCCCGGTTCCACCCCTGGTGACAGTTCTCGCACATCCGGCTTATTTTCGATATCCGCTTTCCGGTCGGATGGCAGGCCCAGCAATCGAGCTTGTTGTGATATGGGTTGAGCGGCCAGCGGTCTTGTTATGCGTAAAACCGGGGCGCTCTTTGGTATCGTGACACTTGGTGCACTGATCGCCCGCATGACAGTCGTTGCAGATGGCGTGAACCTCCTCCTGCGTCTTCGCAATGCGCGAGGATTGCTGCAGATCATGACAGTTGCTGCAGTTCTCCTTGCGGTGGCAATCGACACAACGGAAACCGAACAGATCAATATGCTCCTTGTGCTGGAAAGTCACGACCGGCCCGGCTTTTTCATCGGTGTAATAGACCCGTTTCATGGGAACCGTGATCACCGGGTGCGATTTACCCATGATATCGGTCGGGTCCGCCGAACCTTCAGGGACGCCGCCCGTTTCATTGACGACATGGCAGACAACACATTTGGTCTCATGACTCCATTCGACATGGCACGCCAGGCACTGGCGATGATAGGCCCCTTTGAGGTTCGGCTTCTGCAAATCGGTCGATTCCGAAACCGGGCTGTGACATTCGCTGCACGGCGGAATGTGCCCCGGCGGGCTGTAGTGATGGCAGGCGGCGCAATCGCCGCCCATCTCCGCCATCTGGGCATGAAGCCTGTGGTCGAAATGCACCGACTTATAAATATCGACCAGATTGTCAAGAAGAATTTTATCCGGAGCCTCACCGATATTGTGCTTGCTGGTTTGATGCACCATGACCGTACGCGGGCACGATTTCAAACAGGGGACGCGGGCCGTCGGAACTTCACACGTATGACAATCGGTGCAATTCAATTCCGATGAGGCACTCTTGCGGGTACTCTGGGCAAAGACAGGCGGCATAAAAAAACCGGCGGCCTGGATCAGCAATATCAGAATGAGGACCCTTAGACTTATATATATTTTCATTTCACCTTATCTCGATTAAGATTTAAAACCAGCTTTGAGCTTTCCGGCCCGACCGGCACATTCTCGCCGTTGGGAACCGAAATGATCGGCAGGTTCAAGACCAGAAACCGGTAAACGAGCACCAGCAGGGCTATCAACCCGGCTGTAACCAGGATTTCAAAAACCGACGGGAAATAAATGCCGTCGGCATAAAGCGGCGTATAGCCGACTAGAAAAACATTGATCCGGTTTAGGGCCACGCCGAGGACAATCACCAGTGTCGCCGATATAAACAGTCCCTTGACCGATTTCCGTATTTTGGGTGTGCTCAACATGAGGATCGGTATAACCACGCCGCCGATTATCTCGATTAAAAACATCGCCGACTGGACCGAACCCTCAAACAGGTACGGCCAGGCGTCGCGAATCGTCAGATCGGCCACTTTCACGGCAAGGTATACTCCGAGCAGGATCGGTGTGTAGCGGGCAATCGACGACAGAATGCCCAGTTCCGGCTTGAGCTTGAATGATCGCGATGACAGGATCGACTCGAATATGACCATCGGAAATCCAACCGCTATGGCAGAAAGAAGAAACATCAGCGGCGATACCGAAGTATACCAGAGCGGGTGAACCTTGTCCGGCGCAATAATCATAAGCGTCCCCAGCGAGGACTGATGCAAACAGGAGAGCACCACCCCGGCAATGATGAACAGCGAAATAAAACGGGTCAGATATTTATAGCAGACCGTCAGCCAGGAATCGATCAGTTTGCTAAAAACGCGCAACGGCCCGGGCAGTGCCACCCGCCCCATAAACCGCTCGGCCACGATCGGCAAAAACTCGATGTAAAGGATGGTCAGGTAACACATGACGCACAAACCGACTTCAAAAAGAACCGAGTTGCCCTGCCACATGCTCGGGATCATCGGATGCCAGACATTGTAGTAGCGTCCGAGGTCGGCCAGCAGGCCGATAACCACAAATGTGTAACCCAGCATGGCCGTCAAGAGGGCCGGTCTGGTGATAGCATGGTACTTGTCCTTGTGAAAAATATCGGCCAGGGCCGCGGTCGTAAAACCGCCGGCGGCCAGGGCCACACCCGAGGCGACATCGATGGCGATCCAGATACCCCAGGGATACTGATCATCGAGGTTGGTGGCCGCCCCAAGGCCGAAAATCAACCGGTACACATAGCTGAGAATGCCCAGCCCGGCAATAGCCGCGAGAATAGTTGTCCCTTTGGTGAAAAAGCGGGTCTTCATGGGAGCCCGGGTTTCATGAGTACTCATTCGTCCTCCTCCGCCTTCTCTTTCTCACCATTGAGCGAATGCATCACCAGTCCCAGCAGTCCATAGAGAGCCAGCGGCGGCACAAAAGACTTGAATATACCGTGCTGTATGGTCTCGGTCACGTGCGGAACCGGTTCTTTATCGAGCCTGGGCAGTTCGGTATATTTGAAATCGACCGGCGCCAGATACATCCAGCTCGTCCCGCCGATTTCGAATTCTCCGTAGAGATGCTTGAAATAACGGCCAGGATTATTCTTTATCCGGATATAAGCCGCATCAATCAGGTCTTCCCGCTTGCCGTATGTCAGCGCCTCGTTCGGGCAAATCGCCACGCAGGCCGGCGGGAGCCCCTGCTCAATCGTCCGCTCATAGCAGAACGTGCATTTTCTGACCTGCGGATCGACCGGATTATGGTACTCATAGGCCGGAACCTGGAACGGACAGGCCACCATGCAGTACCGGCAGCCGATACATTTCCAGGCATCGTAAACGACCGGGCCGCGTTTATCTTTGTGCAGGGCCCCGACAATGCAGGCGGAGGCACAGGCGGGATCAACGCAATGCATACATTGCACTTTCATGGTATATTTCCTGTCCCCGATTCCCGGACCATCGAAACGGTTGACGACCGTAAAGGCCGAATAGTCGGGACGGCGATGTTTTTCATATACCGACATGTCATCGTACTCTTCTCGCGGTCGATTCGAAGTACTGTTGGCCCGGCTGCAGGCCCATTCACATTTGCGGCAGCCGATGCAGACGGTTGTATCGACCAGGACACCGAACGAGACGCCGCACTCCGTTTCCACCGTTTCCGCCCGGCCGAGGGTCCCACCGGCCGTCACCGCGGCGGCACCAAAGGCGGCCGCCTTAAAAAAATCACGTCTCTTTATTTTCATGGTAAAGACTCCCTATCACGGTCGGCCTGAGGAAGGCCTTTTGATATGAACATGCAAAGCCCCTTAATAATTTTCACACACCTCTATTACTGCGCCGACAAAATATTATATTATGCCCCTGAAGACAAGCAATAATTAATATAATATAGGTCTATTTAGTCTAATCTCGACAAAATAGTATAGTTATCATACAGTGACTATATCCATAATCCGACAAACGCCTGCCGGATTCCGGGCCGGAAATCTAAATTCTTGACAAACAGGCATTTTTGGGTAGATTAAAATAACAAACCACTGAGAGAGACTTTCTTGCCGATGAGGTAAAAATGTTCAAAAAGATACCGCAATATGTCTATTATGGGGCTGCCATCTGGTTCATTTTCTGTCTGTTCAATTCGGCCAATCTGTTTGCCGAAAGCGGCGCCCTGACGTCCGATTCTAACTATCTTCCCGACCTTTATAAAGTCATGGTCGAAAGCTCGGGCGATGCCGACCGGCTGATTTTGTCGGGGGCCGATCCTGTTCTCAGGATCGCCGACGGCTATCTGGTTCTGGTTAAGAGCGGCGGCGTGAAAACTCTCGCCGATTCCGGTCTGAAATTTACTCTGGTCCGCGCTGCCGTCGATCGCAGTCGCCTGGCCATTGATATCCGCCGCGATAATGTAAATGTGGAAAAATACCCGGTTGTTTTCGAAGAAGGCGGGGTCAGAATCCTCGATGTCAACCCGGATGATATCTATCAGCCGGGAGAATCCCCGGGCCTTTCGCCGCTCCTGACCGAAAATCTCAAAATTATCTATAAAGAACCCCGAGCGCTCAAGGGACTGCTTCCCGAAGATGTGGTCGGTCTTGATTCTCTTATCGGTCTGATCAGGGGCGATTCGCTGCAATCGTATGTTCAGGCGCTTCAGGCCTTTCCCCCACGGGTGACCGGAAGCCAGTCCGATTATGATTCCCGGGACTGGATCTACAACAAGTTCGTCAAGTTCGGTTATGATTCGCTAATGCTGGATACTTTTACTTATTCATCAGCGCAGGTGCACAATATCATCGCGGTCAAACCGGGGACTCTCTATCCCGATCATTATGTCGTCATCGGGGCCCACAAGGATGCCGTCTCGGCGTCGCCCGGGGCCGACGATAACGCCTCAGGAACCGCCGGCGTACTCGAAATCGCCCGCATTCTCAAGGACATCGACACCAAAATGACCTTTATCTTTATTCTCTTCGACGGCGAAGAGCAAGGACTAAACGGCGCCTGGCACTATGCCAATGCGGCCGAAGCGGCCGGCGACAGTATTGTGGTCATGCTCAATATGGACATGATCGGCTACATGGGCAATACCAACGATGTCACCCTGTACCACGGTTCCGATGTCACCTTTGCCAATCTCTGGATCGATCTGGCCGATTCCCTGGCGGCCGTCAACCTGACCGGTCATCTGGCCGGGACCTCCGCCGCCTCCGATCATTATCCTTTCCAGCAGAACGGCTATGATGTTGTTTTTTCAATCGAGTATAATTTTTCGAGCGTTTACCATACATCTCATGACAGCACCAGCTACATGGACTTCAGCTACATGGCCCGGATTGTCAGGGGCATGCTGGCGGCAGGATATGAAATAAACAATACTTATGTCCCCGAGCCCGGACTGGAATTCGTCTATCCCGACGGCCTGCCATCGACCATTACCCCGGGAGTTGATGAGACCATTCAGGTGCAGGTGATCGGCTCGTCCGGCGGCGATCCGGTTTCGGGAAGCGGCATGTTGTACTACCGCCCGGTCGGCCAGGCGACGTCTTCGACGCCCATGACCCTGATCGGCGATAATCTATATGAAGCAGTCATACCGGCCCATCAGTGCGAAGCCGCACGAGTGGAATACTGGTTCAGCGCCGATGAAGCGACCACCGGAACAATGTATGATCCACCGGCACCCGGTTTTTACTCGGCCGTCGTCGCAACCGAAACAATTGTGGCGTTCGCGGATGATTTCGAAACCGATAAGGGGTGGACCGTCTCGGGCGGTTTGTGGGCGCGCGGCACTCCCACCGGTGGCGGCGGCGAACACGGCGGACCCGATCCGTCCGGTGCTTTTTCAGGAGCCAATGTCTTCGGCTACAATCTCGGCGGCGATTACACCAACAGCATGCCGGAAAGATATCTGACCAGCCCGGCCATCGATTGCTCCGATATGTCCGGTGTGAAACTGAAATTCCGGCGCTGGCTCGGGGTCGAGCAGCCGTCGTACGATCATGCTTATATCAGGCTCAGCACCAACGGCACCACCTGGACAACCATCTGGAGCAACACGGCCGAGGTGGCCGATAATGTCTGGACAGGACTTGAATACGATATCTCTTCGCTGGCCGACAACCAGCCGGTCGTGTACCTTCGCTTCACCATGGGGACCACCGACGGCTCCTGGATCTACTGCGGCTGGAATATCGATGATGTCGAGATTTACGCCTACCGCTGCGGCTACAGCGCACCGGTCATTACCACCGCATCGATACCCGACTGGACCTCCGGGCAACCCTACTCGGAGCAATTGACTGCGGGCGGCGGAACCGGTAATCTTACCTGGGCTGATAAATACGGCGACCTTCTTGGGAGCGGTCTGACCCTCTCTGATGCGGGCCTGCTTTCGGGGACACCGACATCCTCCGGCCCCATCTCATTTACCGCCATGGTGACCGATGAGAGCCTGAACAGCGATGAACAATTATTGACCTGTCAGATAAATCCCGAAATCGTGATTACCTCGGAAACTCTGCCCGACGGTATGGACGGCGTGGCCTATTCATATCAACTGACCGCTACCGGCGGAACCGGAGCCATGATCTGGACGGACCTGAATAATTATCTGGATGGAAGCGGTCTCAGCCTTTCAGCGTCAGGGCTGATTTCCGGAACACCGGCGTTTTGGGCGGACATTAATTTCGTCGTTCAGGCGACCGATGCTGTCGAGGCCGCCGATGAAAAGACCGTGCACCTGTTCATTGCCCCTTCATACGTTTGCGGTGATGCCAATGATGACGAAAGTGTCAATCTGCTGGATATAACCTATCTGATCAATTACATATATAAATCGGGCCCGGAACCGGTACCGCCGGAAGCCGGCGATCCTGACGGCAACGGCCTAACGAATATCCTCGATATAACATACCTGATTAATTATTTGTACAAAGAGGGTCCGATGCCGGTTTGCCCGTGACAGGCACATAGAAACAAAAAGGACAGCCATCCGGCTGTCCTTTTTTATTTTTTTATGATCAGTTAATTACTCATAACGGAGGGCATCGATGACATTAACGTTCGCGGCCCGGTAGGCCGGGTAAAGTCCCGCCATGACCCCGATACTGGTGCAAATCACGAGGCTGTATATCACCCACTCCCAGGGAATAATCATCGCCTCACCCATCATGGCGCGGTTGACGCCCAGTCCGCCGGCGATTCCGATCAGTCCGCCGATAATCCCAAGCACCGCGGCCTCGATCAGAAATTGAAATATCACCACGCGCCGCCGGGCGCCGATGGCCCGGCGCAGGCCGATCTCCCGCGTCCGCTCGGTGACCGCCACCAGCATCATATTGGCAATACCGATTCCCCCGACAACCAGCGACACCAGGGCAATCAGGATTATAAAATTGGCCAGTGCAACGTTGGTTTCCTGAATCGTGGAGAGAAAGAAATCCTGTCGCCTGACGTCGAAATCATTGTCCTGATCGGGCCGGAGGCGGTGATTGCGCCGGAGAATTGTCTCGATATCGAACAAAGCTTCGTCATAACTTCCGGCATCCTTGAGCTGCGCCAGTATCTGGTCCAGGTGATCCACGCCAAACAGTCGCTCCTGGGCGGTGGTCATCGGGACAAAAACCTGCTCATCGGGACTGAACCATGACTCACCCTTGGCTTTCAGAACACCGATCACTTCAAACCGCTTTGCCCTGATATATATCGCCTCGCCGACGGCCGGCTGCTCGCCAAACAGTTTCTGGTGAATGGTAGCTCCGATAACACATACCCGCGACCGTTCCGCCAGATGACTCTCATTGAAAAATTCACCCTCCGTCAGCTTCTCATTGTTGACTGTCTTGAATTCCGGAATTGTCCCGGTTATCCGGCAACTCAAATTATTGTCCAGATATTCGACCGGGGCATTGCCCGAAAAACTGGGCACGGTGGTCGTGATGACTTCCGAAACTCGCTCAATTTCCTCGGCATCGGCCTCGGTCAAATTAATGACATTGCCGGAAGTCGCAATACCGCGGTGATGCCCGTGTGCCGGACGAATCATAAGAACATTGGAGCCCAGCGATTCGAGCTGTTTGGCGATATTCGCCTTGGTGATTTCTCCGAGAATGACCACATACAAAACCGCCGCGATACCCACCGCTACCCCGATCAGAGTCAGTATCGACCTGAGAGGATTCGCCCGCAGGCTCTGCAGCGCCATCTTGATATTTTCGAAAACCAGCATATTTTTCAGATTACCATATTATAAGGCGATGCGGTCAGCTTCAACGGCCCCCGGTCTGCGTATTACTGGTGCCGAAACTCCGACTGTTCCTGATTCTTTCCTGCATCTGGTCGTTTTCATCTTTCAGCCGCGATGTCATCGGCACACCTAAGATGTCACCTTCCTTCAGACCGCTGGTGATAATTGTCTGCTTGAAATCGGATAACCCGATTTCCACCTGCCGCGGCACTAAGGAATCACCTTCTTTAAGCATCACCATCCTGGCATTACGCTTGTCTGACCCCTCGCGCGGCATATCCAGGACCATGGTCGGAACCAGCAAGACATTGTTCTCTTCGGTAATTGTGATTTCGACCGTGGTATTCATCCCCGACTTAAGTTTGCTCTCTTTATTTTCCACCTCTATAATAACATCAAAAAGGGTCACATTTTGATCGATCCGTGCCTCCGGCGCAATGCGCACGATTTTACCCCTGAATCTCATCTGTGGGTAAGCTTCCGCAATGACCATCGCCGCCTGGCCCACCCCCACCTTGCCGACATCGATTTCGTCAATACCGGCTTCGATATAAACCGATTTCATGTCGGCAATATCTGCGATCGGGGTTCCGCCGCTGACATTGCTGATACCCGAAGCAATAATCTGCCCTTCTTCGACATATTTCTGCAGGATAATTCCGCTGATCGGCGCCCTGACAATAGTCTCATCAAATTGAATCTTCGACCGGTCATAGACAGTCTGCGCCCTGATCATTTTTCCCTTGGCCTGCGCCAAAGCCAGAACCGCCTGGTCCAGCTCCTCCTCGGAAATAAGCTTTTTCTCGAAAAGCTGCTGGCGCCGGAAATGATTGTCGGTGGCCTGCTTCAATTCGGCCGTGGCGATATCGATATCGGCCTTCGCCTGGTCAAGTTCAGCCTTGACATCGGTCTGGTCCAGCCGCGCAATCAGGGCGTTTTTTCCGACAAAATCGCCCACTTCAACCGGCAAATCTTCTATCCGCCCGCTGGCCTTTGACTTGATTTCCACCCGGTCGATTGGCTTGACAATGCCATTAGCCGAGACCATTATTTTGAAGGTCCCGAGTTCGGCGGTATATTCCTTGAATCCGGGCCCCCCTGCCTGATCCTCGCTCGTTCCCCTGCTGAAGTAGAAAATCACAACCACAACGGCGACTATTACCAGGAATAAGACACCGATTATTCCCCGCTTTTTTCTGCCGCGATTTTTTCCGTTATCTGTCGAATTCATACTCATAATTTTCCCGTTTAGTTTTCATTAACCTATGCCGAATCTTAGACAATCAATCAACCTTAAAAGTCTAATATATAACCAAAGTCCTCATAATTCAATGGGCCGGACTGTTAATTATGCTGCGAATTATATGAAAAGTTTGGATATTTTCGTTGGGTCGAATACAAATAAAAAACCCCGGTTGAAAAACCGGGGCTATTTATCAGAAATTTTAATAAATGTCAGCCTGCCAGCGTTACCGGCATACCCATCATCGGCCAGATCAACCAGACAAATAGAGCCAGAACAACCAGGAGAACAATACTGGCCGGAATGCCCGCCATGAAGAATTCGCCGCTGGTGAATTGCTTGCTTTCGTAGGCGATGGCATTCGGCGCCGCGCCGACCAGAAGCAGAAACGGCATACCGGCCACAACCAACGATGAGAAAAATACTACTTCGGGCGCTACATTAAGATACGGCGCGATAACCAGCGCCACCGGAAGCGATATGGCAATCGCCGCGACATTCATGATTAGATTGGTCATAATGAGAATAAACAACGCTATGCCCATAACAAAAATAAACCAGTTGGCATGCTGAAGCACCCCCAGCCAGTTTATGGCCAGCCAGCTGGCGGCACCGGTCTGCCAGAGACAGAAACCGATACTCATGGCCCCGCCGAAAAGAAGCACGATGTTCCAGGGTACTTCCTCGAGATCCTCGATCTTGAGAATCCGAAACAGGAAAAATAGAATCGTCGCCACCAGGATCACCGCACTCTTGTTGAGACTTTCCAGAAATGGAATAAAGGACCGCAGACTCATCACCGCAATGGTCGTAAAGACTATGGCAAGCGTTAATATTTCCGTTTTTGTTATCGGCCCCAGATGTTCATTCAGCAGTTCGACTCTTTTCCGAAGACCGGGAATGGTTTTGTGCTCCGGTTTGAAGACTGTCATTATCAAGATCCAGATTAAAATAACCATCACTACGCCGACCGGTAACATGTACTCCGAAAGCTGGAAGAAGGTGATCTCTTTTCCGACAATATCCTTGAAAAATCCGATCGCCACCGCGCCGCGTGCCGCACCCAGCAGCGTGATAATACTACCGGCGCCGGCCACGAAAGCCATCCCGATAAACAACCCCTTGCCGAATTTGGTTGGCTTGTTGTCTTCGTCGTACAGCGAATAAATGGCCATAAGAAGCGGGAATACTGCCGCCGCCACCGCCGTGTGGGCCATGATCAGGGTCAGCAGAGCGGTCATGACAAAGCTGCCGAGATATATCTTGCTGGTCTTTTCTCCGACCAGCAACAACATTTTATAGGCCATGCGCCTCGTCAGGCCGGTGCGGGCGAAAGCCATGCCAATCACAATGGAACCGATAATAAACCATACCGACGGATCGAGAAAATCGGTCAGGGCAACCTGGGTTGTACGTATCAAAAACAATGACTGAACGACACCGATGGCAATACTGGTAACACCGATCGGGATAACTTCGAAAACCCACCAGACCGCCGCCAGCAAAAACAATCCCAGGGCCGCTTTGCCCTCACGGGTCAGGACAAAATGCTCACCGGACGGATCGACCGCATCGGGAAAGGATGGTAGAAAATATAAGAGAAAAAATAATCCCAACCCCAGAAAAATAAAAAATGCCCTCTTCTTATCTATCTTATCAAGAAAATTCCGCAAGCGGTGTTCATGTTTCTCCTGCTCCGATTGAGTTTTGCCGCCCCCGTTTTCTAAGTCCCTGTCTTGCTCGGTCATCTTTGCTCCCCAAATCGCGCTGCATTTTGATGCCTGACGGTCATTTCATCTTGGGACCGCTCCCGGCGACAATTTCCTCAAAAGCACGACTATATTAAGTATGGCCGTCTGAGATACGACAGGAGATATATATCATGAAAATTTATATTCTCCGGCGCTCTCTCTTATCAAGATATTCTCCCAAAATATATTAAGTCAATCCCCCTCATAATTAGCATGGTTTCATGTTAATGATATATTGCTTATTATAATAATGCATTAAAAAAGGAATCTTAATTGATGACAGTAATGGATGGGACATTAGAATGGCATAAACCGCAATAAGATAAAATTTCCGTCCCTGTTCGGCTCCGTCAGGCGGCGACTGGTTGGTTCTCACGAGCTCGCTATCCCCTCCTGAAACATCATGCCTATTCTCGGCATATAAAAAAAATCACATCACCACTAATTGCTTGCGCAAAATCAGCGGACAATATAAAAACAGGGACAGACAATGTCAATAGGCTGTGTTACAAGAACTTACCGGAAAATGGTATATTATTGAAAGACAGGCTTGTACCTTGAAACTTTTCGACTAATCTATTGCCATTCAACCGTCGCCGGGGGCTTACTGGTGACATCATAAAGGATCAGATCGATCTCATCGAACTGGCTCTCGAGTTCATCGACCAATTCGGCTATTGTCTCTTTGGATACATCCTGACCGATGAAGGCCGGTCGCCCGGTCATATAATCATTCGTGATAAAGGTCCTGATGGCCACGGAGAATTTTTTCTCCAGACCGATCGGCAGAAGCACCGCCAGAACCTGGCTCATCGGCGGTTTATTCAGCTTTTCCGTCACGACATGATCAAGCTCCTGAAGCAGCGCCACTGAATCATGACTCAGATAAAACTCGGTACACTTTACCTGCTGATCGATCTCTTTTTTGTTGAGAACATAAGCTACCCGGTTGATCCCTTTCACTTTGTTGGGAATGCCGTTTCCCAGGCGGTAAATATGATTCCAGTCAAGATCGATCCCTTTGCCCCAGAGCAGGCTCAGATGCCGGTAGCTGCGAAGGTCGCCCTGCACGCCGACCGACCTGATCGGCAGGACATTGCCCTTATACCCGCCGCCCGATTCGCTGAGCACTTTGCCGAAACCGTTAAAAACTTCCCGATCGACACTCCCCCGTCCGTCATAACAGATGGTCCTGATGGCCAGGCCCGGTCCGGGAAACGGCTGCCGCGAGGCAATACTCTCGGCAATACCCAGTTTTCGCGCCACCCGGCGAACTTCATCCTTGTGCCAGTCCCAGTTGGTCTCGATCACCATTCCCCTGGCGCGCGCCAGGCGGATCATTTCGACATCATTATGATGCGTCTTTATCTTGTGCGCCGTGGCGCTCACGTCGGGATTGCCGCTTTCAATCAGGTCCGGGCGCAATGTCCCCTGCGCCCAGAAAGTTTTATCCGGCTTCAGCCGCAGACGTGCCGAAACATCCTGAATGACCCTGACAAAGACTTCCCCGATTATATTTCGCTTTTCTTCGGGATCGATCGTGGCTGTCAATGGCCCGATTTCTGTGCCGTCGAGCGTTACCACCGTGTTAAAAAACTTTTTCTCGGCATTTTCTCTTATCAGGTGTTTCAGCCCCAGTTGCTTCAACTGCTCGCAGATAATATCGCTCTCATCCTTGCGCATCAACCCGTGATCGACATGAATGGCATATATCTTGTCCGGGTCAAGCGCCCGGCTCAGCAGGGCGGCGCTCACCGCCGAATCCACCCCGCCGCTGACCAGCACCAGCACCTGGCCGTCACCGACCTGCTTCTTGATCTTCTCGATAGCGGCGTCGATTCTGTCTTCGAGAATATAATTGCCGCTCAATTCGCAAATTTTAGACAGGAAATTTCGCAGCATGGCCACCCCGTTGACCGTCAGATCAACTTCGGGATGAAACTGCACCCCGTACACCTTCCGCTTATCGTCCTGCATGGCCGCACAGATATGCTCCGATACCGCGCAGCTTTTGAAACCGTCGGCCAGAATCTCCACCGAATCGCCATGACTCATCAAAACCCGCTGGCTCTCATCCAGACCGTCGAACAGCGGGCATCCTGGATCCACCTCGATATCGGTTTCGCCGTATTCATTCTTGACTCCGGGAGAGACAACGCCGCCGAAATGCTTGTTGATCAGATGCATCCCGTAGCAGATTCCGAGAATCGGCACGCCCAGGGAAAAAATATCTTCATCGTATTCGAGCCGGTCGTCATCCCAGACAGATTTCGGGCCGCCCGAAAGAATGATCCCGTCGAATCCTTTCAGTTTCTCCGCCTCCACTTTCAATGGAAACACTTCGGAACGAACCGATAATTCCCGCACCCGGCGGTCGATTACCTTGGTATATTGCGCGCCGCAATCAAGAATGGCGATACTGTCTATTTTCACTTTCTTATTCTCCCCAAATCATCAAAACCGGTAACCGGCTTCCATCTTGTAAAAATAAATACGCTTAATATTTTCTTTGCCGCCCAATGAATATAATTTTGTCCCGATTGTCAACTCCGGTCGTCAAATCAATGAGTCCGCACGTAATTGACCATCTTTTTCATGGCCTTTATATGGGCCGGCGTCGTCCCGCAGCAGCCCCCGATAACCGACACCCCGATCGCCGCCAGGGCGCGCCCTTTCTCCGCCATAAATTCCGGTGTTTCCAGATAAATGGCCTTTCCTTTTTCCATCCTGGGCAGCCCGGCATTGGACTGAATTATCAGCGGCATCCGGCTGCACATCCTGAAACCCTGAGCGATTTCGACCATTTTTTCGATCCCGTTGCCGCAATTGGAACCGATAAGATCGGCCCCCGCTTCTTCCAGTCCGGCCGCCGCCGCTTTTATATCCGTCCCCATTATAGTAAAATAACCGCGCGGGGTCGGATCGAAGGTCATGGTCGCCATCACCGGCAGATTCGGCGCCATCGTCTTAGCCGCCTGAATAGCCAGTTTGGCCTCGGCCAGATCGGTCATGGTTTCGATACAAATTATATGCACCCCGTGCTCGGCAAGAGCCTTAATCTGCCGCTCGAAACTCTCCAGCACCGCTTTCGGGTCGGCATCACCATACGGTTTGAGGATTTTGCCGCACGGCCCGACCGAGCCCGAAATATAGGCCCGCCGCCCGACCGCTTTCCTGACTGCCTCGACCGCGTTGCCGATTATTTCTTCGGTCTTGTCATGAAGGCCATACACCGCCAGTTTCAGCGGCGAGGCCCCGAACGTGTTTGTCTCGACGATGTCGGCCCCGGCTTTCAAATATGCGGCCGCAATTTCCTGCAGAATCTCCTGCTGACCAAGATTCACTCTTTCCGGGCAATAACTGATATTGACGCCGCGCTCGAACAGCATCGTCCCCAGGGCGCCGTCGCCGATCAGCGTCTCGCCCGCCTTTATCCTCTCCAGAAAATCTTTCATATCAGTTCAGTCCCAGCATGTTCTTGATCTTCTCAATCGAGTTGATACCGTCGAAGGCATAAGCATCGGCGCCGATTTCACGCGCAAAATCATCCGATACCGGCGCCCCGCCGATGATGGTTTTTATTTTGCTCTGCAGCCCGCGCTCTTTGATCAGATCGACCACCAGTTTCATGTTCGGCATGGTTGTCGTCAGAAGCGCCGACATGCCGATCACCGAGGCCCCCTCGGCCACCGCCGTATCGACAAACTTCTCCGGGGGAACATCATGACCCAGATCGATTATATCGAACCCATTTCCCTTGAGCATGATCCCGACCAGATTTTTGCCGATATCATGCATGTCACCATGCACTGTCCCGATAACGACCTTGCCGATCGTCGGCACTTTTTCCTTCAAGAGCAGCGGCTTGAGCAAATCGAGCCCGGCATACATCGCTTTAGCCGCCAGCAGAACATCGGGAAGAAATATCTCGTGCGCCTTGAATTTCTTCCCGACCACCGTCATTCCGGTAATCAGACCGTCATCGAGTATCTGTTTGGCCGCCAATTTTGCCTCGATCGCCTGCACTGTTAATTCGGCCACTTTTTTGTCCTCGCCGCGTTCCAGGCTCTCCGAAATATGTTTTAGTATCTCCAAATTTACACCCCTGTATTGCGGGAAACTATTTTTTCCTGATCCCGTTGATTCTTGCCCGGCAGCCCCGGTCCATGCATTGATCGCAAAACGAATAAGCGATATCGAACATATGTATTTTAGCCGGGCCGACCAGCATCACTCCCGATATGGACTTGATCGGCTCCATCATAAAACTGTCGGTCAGGTGGATACCGACCTCCTCCGGATTCAAATACTCGAACAGCTTTCTCTGCCCGCTTATATGCCAGCCGCAGTATCCCGGACTGTACCGCATTATATAACTTTCGCGGGAAACTTCTCCATCCTCCATCAATTGCTCGAAATAAGCCATCTCGGTGGAATGCCCGGCCAGTTCGGTCGCTTCCGAAGCGGCCGTATCCAGCATCGAGGCCAGGGCGAATTCATTGGCCTCAAAAAGACTGTTTATTTCATGGCTGACCGCGCCGCCGACCGTGATGGCAAACAGCGCCAGATGATCGGCCACCGGATAAATTTTGGCCACCGGTGTCAACTGCTCGTTTTTCCCTGACCCGTTGTAGATGGCCCGAAATTGTGCAATCGAAACATCGGCAATGACTCCGATCGGCTCGCACAATTCGCTGAATATCTCGAGCGCTTCATCGGCCAGTTCCAGAATTTTCTCCGGCACTTCGGCCCCGGGCGGAATGCCCTGGCTCTTCAGCACATTCTCCCTGGGCGGAATCAATTCTTCTATTTCGAAATTTATAATCTGCCTCATATTTCCAGCACTGGCAATTTATCCATACCGTATTTCCGCGCCTCGACACCCATAATACGGCTCAATTCTGTTTTTACATCGCCCGGCAATCCTGTCGGCTCGTATTCATCAACCATCCGAGCGACTTCCCCCCGGGCCTTCTCCATAAGTGTCTTCCCGCCTTCCTCGCGCCAGCGCGCCCGGTTGGCCCGCTCGATAACGGCACCCGGGAAATGATGCTCACTGCGAAGATATTTCCGCGAATGATCCGCTATCAGGAGATGTTTTTCCCTGAGAAGCTCCTCGAAATGCGGCCGCGCCGGAAAGTCTTCTTTCGGCTCGATACCGCTTATCAGCCGCATTACCATCCCGCAAATCTCATTATCCACCACCAGCTTCTCATGGCTGAAACAGTTTTCGAAATCGATCATTCCCGGCCCCGAGATACTATTGATCCCCGAAAGCGCCGCCAGGGTCGCGCCCATCGACGTCTCCAATCCGGCCTGGGCATCGAGATGCTTGGCATCACTCAAACCGATATACGCCTGCGTCGGAAGCCCCAGGTATTTGCCGATTTCATTGTAGGCGCAGTCGATCATCTCCGTCTCCACCGCCCCCATCGGCGTCGTTTCATAGCGGATATCAAAAATTGCCGGTGAACCGCCATAGAGCGCCGGCGCGCCGGGACTGGTCAATTGTGTCAGCACCACGCCGGATAATGTCTCGGCCGTATGCTGCACCAGCGTCCCGACCAGCGTCACCGGAGCCACAAACCCGCTCAACGGCATCGCCACATATTCGACCGGGATTCCATAACGCGCGCAATCGACCAGATTTTGCGAAGTGACATCGGACCAGCTCAATGGTGAGGTCGGACAGCATGAAAAAACGGTCAGCGGCTTATTTCTTAATTCCTCTTCCGAACCGCGAATGGCCACCTGCAAATTTTTCATCACTTCGAATGATACTATCTTGAACGCCCCGGTCACCACCGGTTTCTCGCACAGCATCAGGCTGAGATAAAGCCGGATACTGTCGGCGATTTCCTGCGGCACATCCGATGGCACCATCGCCGTGCTCTGCGAAGCGATATATTTCATCCGGCTGACCAGTTTCGTGTATGCAATATAATCCGCCACGGTCGCCTTGCGGACATCTTTCGCCCCGGCATCAATAATATAAATGGCGGCCGAACCGGGTGTGAAATGAACCTTGTCGCCGGAAAAATCACACTGCTGATGCCCGAGCGCGTCATAAAGCTTAAAACCGGACGGCGCGTCTTTGATGGCTTTGTCGATTATATCTTCCGTGAAGCGAACATGTTGCTTGTTCTTATCGACTTCGGCCCCGGAATCCGAAAGAAGCGACAGCAGGCCGTCATTGTGAATCGTCACTCCCAGATGGCACAGGATATCCCGCGCCTCGGCTATAATCCTCTCGATTAACTCCTTTTCAAGAAATCTGACAACCGGTCTCATCGGCAACCTCATTAAGTTTATGATTAACGGCCTTGAGCCAATATAATAATATGAAAGCCAATTCGCCATAACGACCTGATATCAGGATGATTTTTGTCTTCATAAATCGGGCTAAATTATGTTTCCCGCTATTGCGTCTTTCTATCAAATTGATTAATTAATCTGGTACTCTGGACCCGATTTCGGGTTATTGGACTTGTGAAATTTAATTATGGGAGTTGGACTATGAAAGTAAGGCTGAATCGTATCTGCTTCGCACTTCTCCTGTCAATTTTCATCATCGGATTCGCGGTGATTTCGAGGGCCGGTATCGGGCCGTTTGAAATCAGCAACAAGGATAAAACCGCCACCATGAAAATCCAGTTCACCGCCCAGTTGCGGATGGAATATTTCAACAAGGATATGGGCGGCAGCAAGGAACGAGAGGACAAACTGACCATGGAGGCGCGCCGCATCCGGTTAAGCCTCAGTGGTGTCCTGGGCACGCCCAATCTGTCATATGGCTCGCAGTTGAGTTTTGCCCCCAATTCACTGGAACTGATGGATATTTATGGCAATTACTCTTATTGCCCCTGCTCGCAGTTCCGCTTCGGGCAATTCAAGGTCCCCTTCACCGAGTATCGGCAGGAGTCCTTCGGAAATCTGGTCATGGCCGACTGGTCGATTTTGACCAAATATTTCGGCGCCGAGCGGCAGATGGGTTTCGCGGTGCATAACGGCTACCGCGATGTCGAAGGGTGGGGCTATGTATTAGGTGTCTTCACCGGCGTCAACGCGCGCGCTTCGCATGGCATCGGCGTGCCGATGATCTATGGCGAAGAGCGCCCCAACCCGTCCGATCTGGCCGACCCCGGCTCGAAAGCGGAGTTCCATCCGGAGCTGTTTGCCAAAGGGACTTACTATTATAAGCCGGAAAATTCCGAATTGAATGTCAAAGCCGCTTTCAGCGGCGCCTGGGATATCGAACCGGCCGACTATCAGGATTTCTCCATCAGGCTGGCCCCTGAATTAGTGATGGATTATAACAGATTCAAGTTCAACGGTATCGGCTATCTCGGCTTTGTCGATTTTCTCGATCCCGAAATCACGAGACTGAGCGTCACCGGACTCCTGCTTGAACTGACCGTCAAAGTGAATGAGCGTATCGACCTTTCCGCCCGCTATTCGCGTCTGGACATCAGGGACTACATTCTTGATGATGCCCACAACCGGGCCGACAGTATTATTGCCGCGGCCAGTGCCTATTATTATGAATATCCAATCGGCCTCGGCCCCGATTATATCGAAAGTATCCAGAAACAGTACGGCTCGGTCGGTAAGCTGGATTCCGAAGATGAATATACGGTCGGCATGGTTTATAAATTAATCGGTCATCAGCTCAAGATACAGAATGATTTCACGTGGACGCGGCATGGTTATGTCAGGAACGACAGCCGCAAGGACGTCTCCATCCGCTCCCAGTTCCAGTTGGTATTCTGAGCAGGGCATATAAGACATACGCCCGTTCTCGCCACCGATGATTTCTTGTGGGGGCCGACCCGCGTGTCAGCCCGCGTTTATATAACAAGGTCGGACACATGGGTCCGACCCTACGGTCAACTTACATTTTCGCGATCACCTCGGCGGCGTCGATTTTACCCCAATAATACCCCATCTGCTCGCTCATATTTCTGGCGCGGTCGGCCTCATTTTGGGCAAATTTCTTACGTTCTTCAATTGGCTTTTCATTGTCGGCCAGGTGCGCCCAGGCCAGCGCAATGCGAATATCGGCTTCATATATCCGGTAGCCGCCATCGGTGGCATAACCGAGCACTTCATTGAGATCACTGAATGCCGCATTCGCATCCTTCATGAATTTCCCATACCACCTGCCGCGGGCAAGAAGAGCTTCGATAAGAACAGTCCTATTGGAAATACTCCGGGCAATGCGCATCGCTTCATCATAATGCTTGCGGGCCGAAACATGTTTCCCGCTGTCAGCATCAAGATCGCCAAGCACTCTATGGCATTTACTTGAATCATCCTGCCAATGATATTCTTCGCATATTTTTAGATTATCTTCAGTAATCAATTTGGAATATTAAATATCGCCGGTTTTGAGGAGATATTCGGCATGCTGGATACCACGAAGGCTGTATAGATATTGACTAGCTGGATCGATTTCTTTTTCGAGTTTCTCAGCCTTTTTAAACAATTCCCCGGCTTTTTTTATATCGCCATTTAGATGGGCGACCCATCCCAAAGAGGTCAGCGAAACGCGCTTTTCCCCTTCATCCTCGGCGCGGCGGGCATATTCAAGCGCCTGCTTCGCCGCTTTTTCGGCTTCTTTCAGAGAGCCAAGATGGCAATGTAGTTCAGATAAGTTTTGAAAATCGGTACTGCCAAACCGCCAAGCCTTCAGTATATCCACATCAATTTTATTTCCTCTATCATAAAAAGAAACCGCTTCGGCCAGCCGCCCGAGACACATCAGGCATAGGCCAGACTCGTTTAATATCCAGCCTTTGCCGGAAGGTTCGCTGACCAGCGGTTCACCGGTGGTGTCACGATCCGCAAAAAATTCCAGCATCAAATCCCATACCGTATCCCATGCGGAAAGCTTCCGGGAAATGACAAATTCAACATTCCTAAAAAGTTGATTCCAGACAATATTAAATGCCTCATCATAGGCTCCCGCTTTGCAGAGATGGTGGACGACTTCGATAAATGGTTTCAGGTCTTCAAGAGTAGGATAGCGCGGCGCGTCACCGGCAGTGGCAAGATAATAATCCTTGATTTGCCTGTGAATCTCTATTGCTTCTTTGTTTTCTTCTATTCCTCCCTTTACCAATATAGCACTGTAATGTCTGCGAATAAGAGGATGAGTGGTGTAATGTCTTTCGCGGGCGTCATAGCGGAGAATACGATATTTTTTAAGGAGCTCAAGCATTGCCCCGAATTCTGTATTATTCAGTCTTGTTATAGGCGCATTTATGGCGGTCTTGCCGGTTGCGGTTCGAAATACTTTGGGGAAAGCTTCCTCTTTGACCGGGGTGCGGAAGACGCTGAATATAATCATAAAGGCGCGTTCGGCCTCGGTCAGATGCTCGTCATAGCGGCGCAGAACCCGATGCACCCGCTCATAACGCGGTTCATCCGCTGTCGGCGGTTCAATTTTATCGGCTTTGTGAATATCGCCGTCATATTTTTCCGCCAAATATGTTCCGATAAGGCTCAAGGTAAGAGCGTGGCCGTCCCACTCGCGGACAATCTTATCGAGTTCGGCCTCCGTGCCGTTTTTTACACCATATCTGCGCAGCAAATCCCGGCCGTCGCTTTCACTCATCCGCATGACATCACGATTGGAATAAGTGTTATATTCAATCAGATCGAATAACGGCGCCCGGCTGGTGACAAGGCAAAATGAATCATGCCCCGGTCCGGCGAAAAAGTGCAGAAAATCTCTCAAGTCACGGCTGCGCAGAAGGCCGTATTTGTCCCCGTCCTGCTCCTGAAGCACTTCCAGCCCGTCCAGTACAAAAATATATTTGCTTCTGGACAGCATGGCGGCAATGAAGTGCGCTTTGGCCGTCGAAGAAGGCAGTTCTGAAGCTTTTATAGTCCCGCCACTGATATACTCAAGCGCCGCCTCGAAAAACTCATCCACTCCGGGCCGGTCATAAAATCCCCACCAGAAAACACCATCCGGTTTGGGGCAGTCGGGCATACCTTCGAGCATGTTGTCCAGCCACCTTCGCGCCAGACTGCTTTTGCCCTCACCGCCGAACCCGATCAGCCCGGTCATATGTATTTTCTGACTCAGACAATCTTCGGTAATCTGCCCGAGCAACTCCGCCCGCCCGACCCATTCATCCAGCGAAGTCGGCGCGTTGTTGAGAATGACGGCCTCTTTCGGTTTCCCGGCTGTCCTCACTTTTTCCTGATCGGTCTTCGGCTCCGGGGCCGGGAGTTTTGCTACTTTATTCTCGAGTGTATAATTGAATGGATTGAATGTGAGCACATAATTATCAACCGCATAACCAATATCATCCTTGACCGCGCTCTTTGGAAAATAGCGTGCCGAAATAATACCAACGACCGCATTTAGTTCATCATCCAGGACCGCGGCGCCGCTCATACCGCGATCAATCTGCCTTGAGCTTAATTGAACCGGGTCAACCTGCAATTTTTTAATATGAGTGGTCTCCACAGAACCCAGTATTATGCCGTGGGCCCATGTGGACGGGTGCTCCCCGGTAGGGCTATAGCCGTAACTGCGAAATTTATGCCCCTCGGAATTTTCGGCACCTCCAAGTTTTGCGATTTTTTCCGAACCCAGCGGCATGAGGCCGTCGCACAGTTCCAATTCGACAATATCATCCTCGAATTCGGTTAAAAGGGTACTCACTCTGGCCCGACGAGATTCCGGGATTTGTGGAAAATATATCCCGATTTCTTTACCGTCGGCATCGCATGGTTTTACGCCCAATACAGCTTCAACAACATGCTCACAGGTAATAATTTTACCTTTTTCCGATACGGCGATACCGGTACCCACGATTCGGTCGTCTTCGATTCGCCTTATCTGGACAGTGAAGTTACGAATATTCTGAAGAACCGGCTCTTCTTTGCTCACTTTTTGTCCTTTCGATCCCAGACCAATTTTACATTGATATGGCTCTCGACTCCGGCTTTTGTTATAACCGGCCCGAATTCCCAATCAAGCTTGATGCCAAATTCGACCTCGACCTGAGAAAATTCCACAGGAATCTTATCATGCAACTGGCCGATTCGCTGGGCCATAGTCTGGATTGCATTCATGGCTCTTTCCAGACCTATAGCCGATTTTTCTTTGAATTCTTCGGTTTTGGTTGCAAAAATACTGAACAGTCCAACATTTTGGACATCAGATCCGGTTGTAAACTCAAATAACACCGGAGTATCATCTTCGATCTTAAATTCGGGCATGTGAAAGCCCTCCCGTTAAAGATTATATTCCAGCACAAGGATTCAAAGCGGCCTCAAAACGGCCGCTATATTCTTACTGTCAGTTAATTGGAAAATCGAATCCCGACAGCCTGTTATATATTTAATATAAAAAAGCCGGTTTGCAACGTCAATATGCCAAAATGGATAAGTTTATATAAAAAAAAGGCGGAAGTTCGGGGTGGAAAGCATGCCGGTTTTTGACTTAAGTCAGAATTACTATATTAAATACGGGTGAATATGAAATTATTGAGTCCGGGCAGGCACTTTTTTCTAATTCAAAAAATAACGCCGTTTATCAAAAACGGCGCCATTAAAATCAATACTTACTCTTTAACCAGAAGCACACTAACGGCTTTGATAATAACCCTGACCGTGTCGCCTTCCTTGATGCCCAGATCGTCGAGCGACTCCACGGTTATCACGGAACTCATCCGCGCCCCTTCAGGGATGGTGAATTTAACCTGGCTCATCACCATGCCTCTTTTGATCTCGGTGACCTTGCCTGAGTCGATTGCCATAACGGATTTTGAACCATAAGTGTAGTAAAAGAATTCCGATGCGGGCGAAAGTGAAGGTAGGGCCAGGATTAATAATAGCAATAATCCTCCGGCCAGTCGGGAAACCATACACATACCTCCTATGTAAAGTGTTGCCTCCTACAAATCCGTCCAATATAGGAGTGTGGCAGTTGCCTATGGCCTGGGAGTGCTCTGATCTTTATTTTCTGGAGATGTCTGAATCAATGATGCGGACCCCGATAACAGGATCATCCTGTTATCCCCATGCCACCGCTTTCTTTGGCGTTTTTGCAATCGGTGGCGCCGAAAAAGAGTCAAATGATTTTCACCACAACCGACAATTCAATATATCTAATCCGCTTCGCTGATCATAATCGGATTGACGGATATAGTTGTCGAGTGAGCCACGGCCGGATTTAAATACTGAACCGGAGCCCTGTCTGAAATTCGTATACCGACCGCCGGCCAATTAATGGTGAAAGCGTCGGAACCATCATAATACTCAGTTGCCCGGACATACAACATCCCACCGTCAGGCGTAATAACCATTTGATCCGGCTGAAAATAAGACATGCTGTCAATGTCATGAACCCCGACAAAGGAATTTATCACATTTTGGCTGATATCATAGATGTCGATCCTGTTTTCATCTGGAGAAACAGTATAAGCGGCAATGGCGCCAAGAAAAATCCTGTTGCCGTCGGGATGCTCTACAAGGTGACTGTAATAATGATCTGTATGTATTCCTTTGATAAAACTCAAATCATCAGAGCCGAAAACGACGATATCCTTCTTGCCTGACATATTGGTCGCAATCAGAATGATATGTTCGTTCCGATAATCGACCAGCGATGATGTCGGGAAAACCGGTTGGCCGTCAAATGAAATCGGGGCGGCGGTTTCCGATACTGACCCGGGATTGGTAAAGTCCAGAACAAAGATGGTGTCCTTACTTTCACAAAAATAGAAAAGCTTATTACCGGCGGTCATAAATCCGCCATCAATCGGCCAATTTGAACCGGGTTCAAAAACAATGTCATGGACTAAATTCAGACTGGGGAAATCAAACAGCATGAATCCCGCCCCAGTTATTAATAACCGGCTTTTATCCGGACCTAAAACCGGTTTAATGCCGGTCCATCCAATATATTTGGACAGGGTATCTCCTGTGAATTGATTAACCACCCAAGCCATCTCATTTCGCTGCTCCGGCGGAACGGCGTAGCCCCCGACATAAATCGCCATCGCCCCATCATCGGTAAATTCCATTGAATAATAGTAGCAATTTGATAACGTCGTGTCGATTACCTGCCCATTTTTTGAACTGAAAGTCAACTCAATCATCGGTGATTCACCGCCGCCTCCGGCGGGGAAATAAATTAATCCGTACTCGGGGATTGTGTTTTTATCCGGGTTGGTGACATTTTCGCTGCATGTGAAGAAAGTCAATGATGCCATCAAAAACAGCCATAACACCCTTGAATTCCTGGCCGTTGAAGACATATAACTCCTCATGAACCTTTACACCTGAGCGGGCAATGCGGCTCATTTATTTCAAATTCATTTTGAATTCTTGATCAGGTTGAATGTCTAATGCAACATCCATGATTCTTTGAACCCGGTTATGCTCAGGTAAGGATGTAATTTTCAAAGAGGTCTGACCTCGAAGAACCAATTTAATCAATAATATTTTTTTCAAAAGTCAAGATAATTTTATATCTTAATGTAAAAACTCTTGTCCATATTAATCCCATCTCTATTTTCGGCCGAAAACCTCATTGATATTAGTTCTTAAAAACAAATGTTAATCTCTCACATGTGAAAGAAAAATCTCTTATTATGCCAATTATTGCAATCTTGAAGTCGACCAGAGCCATCCATTATATGAGGCCTGTTTTAATATATCCCTTCATTACAAAAATATCATCACTTACACATTGATGTTGGTGCGGTCGTAATGCGCTGTGCTACAACGACTTCCGCTTCGTTAACACTTCCGCCACAGCCTCCCGAACAGCCCTCAATTCAATTATCGGACTGCATTTCTACAATCTCCTTAATAATTTTGCACTTCTCATTCATGCCTTGTCGGATCAATCGCTATCAAACTCGCCACAGGATTTTCCGGTTTTATCCGATTTATTAGCTGGCGCGATGCGACGCTTATACCAAGAGCGGTAAATTCGGATGTTATCGTCATGCCGCCGGTATATAAACCTGAACGAAAATAAATCATCCCGCCATCGGGCGTTATGACCATCTGCTGCGGCTGGAAGGCAGTTTCCCCCTCGATGTCATGAACGCCAAGGAATGAAGTAAATTGACCTGAGCCTATATTATAGATATCCACCCGATTTCTGGATTCATCATCCAATAGGCTCCAATAACAACTGAGAAAGACTCGATTCCCGTCGGGATGAATCTCGATATCCCGGTACCACCAATCGGCGTGGGCGCCCTCTATAAAACCCAGATTGTCGGAATCTAAAATCATAATGTCGGTAGTACCCGCCGGATCGCCTTCAATAAAAACAAGTTTTTTCCCGGAAGCATGCAACGCCGCATTGCTGGGATAAAAAGGATTTCCATTCATTCTTAATGGTATGGCCGTCTCGACAATCAAAGCAGCGTTGCTGAAATCGATGGTATAAAGAGTATCTCTGTTGTCATAAAAATAATAGGCTTTGCCGGGTGAGGTCAAAAAGCCTCCGCCGGTCGCCTGGTTTGAAGCCGGCGTATAAATTGGAACGAGTGCCGGAAAACTGTAAAGTCGAAAAGCTTCGCCCGTTGACAACACATAATCCTCGCCCGGCGCCAGCACCAGCCGCTCACCCGGGCAATCCCCACTGGAAAACAATGTCTCTCCTGTAAGATTATTATTGATCCAAATGGCACATTCCTGGTTGGTTGGTGGTACTGATAAAACTCCAGAGTAAATTACCATGCTGCCGTCAGAAATAAATTTCATATCATTAATGTAATATGGTGTCAGGCACGTATCCAGGACCACACCTGTCCTTGTAGAGTAAGTCAATGATAAATAAGGACTTGCGCCGCCACCGCCGCCCGGGAAATAGATCAGATCATAGTCTGATGCCGAAGCAGGGATTGGTTCGATGCTGTTATTACTGCAAGTAAGAATGATCAATGGTGCCATTAATAACAGCCATACATAATACCTTTTTCTGGCTGTTGAAGACATGCAACTCCTCTTTAAACGCCGTAGTAAATTGGCTCCGGCGAGTCAGATCTCTATTGGTGAATTTTATTCTTCAGATTCAGGATCATCCGTGATTGATCATCCTTATTATGATAATTTTGGTTATCAAAATGGGGCATTCTGTCAAGTTGCATATCAAAGTTGGCCCGACAACCTTTAAAACTTAACTATCAAGCCATTATTTGTCAAGCGCTTTTTTAACTTAAAATATGAATAATACTCCATTATATATTATATTTGTCGTCAAAATCGTCATTTTGTTTATAGTAATTTTTATACTAAGCTGTCAATGAAAATCTTTGTCAAAAATTGGCATATTTTTGCAGAAGATAATCCGGGATGCGGCCCGGCTCCACGGTGGCAAATTCCTTAATTTAAACACAATATTGCAAATGTCTGGCAAATACCGTCTTTCCCTGGTTATCAGGTAGTAATGATAATTACCCCTGAAAATTTCGGCCGGCGGGAATAAATACCCGCCCGGCATAACTTTCGAAATTTCTTGTCAGCAAAATGTTTGCAGTAATCACTTCCCGTGCTTGAAACGCAAATCGGCGGCCAGTTCCTTGATTTCCTGTAAATCCCGCACCATCTCGCTCCATCCGTACCACAGAGCATAATCCGGGTTGGCATGGAACACGCCCTGGAAAGCACGCATACGGTGCTTGAGATGCATCTCGAACAGGGTCTGCTCGATGATGGTCGGGGCGTCATGGAACGTGAGCAGGTCCGGGAACGGATAGGCATAACTCTCCGGTTTGGCCAGGGTGCCGTCCTGATACAACCCCGCAATGATGCGGATGCCTTCGGCCAGCAGATGATCCGCCGCTTTGATCATGTCGTCACCCTTTTTGATTTCGCCGACGGCAAAATTCTTCGAATGACACTTCGAACAGACGTCGATAATTTTATTGCGTTCGCGATCGAATGATTCCTGGTCGAGCCGGGCCACATCGGCCGCCTTCACCACATCCAGCCGCTCGGTCGGGTTGCCGTCCATGTCGAGAACACCAAGCGCCTGAAGAATCGTAATCTGGTCGGCTTTCCATTCCGGATCCTCGGGAAGCGGCAGCCGCACCGCCAGAAATCCCCACGGTGTCCTCACTTCGTGATTGCCGTCAACCATGTGGCAGGTCTGGCATGTGGGCGCAACTGTTTCTTCATGCAACGTGCCGTTCTGCTTGAGAAGATACCTGACACCATGCTTTGATGATGAGTACATCTCCCACTGCGGATGATCGAAACCCATGTGGCAGGTCTGGCAGGCCTGCGGCTGCTGGGCTTCCTTGACCGAGAAAGTGTGCCGCGTATGGCAGGCATCGCACGAAGCGGTCCCAAAGCCATGCCCCTGTTCTTTCAGTACCTTGATTTCATCTTCCGTCTTCAGGCCCAGCTTGTGACATCCGCCGCAACCCTTCATCCCATCGCTGAGGGCATAGGGAAGCATGTGCGTGGTCGGCATCGCTTTCATCGATGCCCAGGCCGCGGCATGCTTGCCCTTGCTGAACTGTGCCACCTGGGTGTCATGGCAGTCGGCGCAGACGGTCGGTGTCGGAATATCGGCTTTGGCGAAATCGGCGGCGGTTTGATGCCCCTCGCCGTGACAGGTCGAACAGCCGATTTCATTTTCGCTGTGTTTGCTGAACTGCCAGTCCTTGACGATGTTCGGAGTGACCTCCTTATGGCAGTCGACACAGGTCGTGGCGGGCGATGAGGCCGCGATAAAAATCACCCCCAGCAGAGCCATTAGCATTTTACGCATACTCTCCTCCTGAGTTTGTATCTGTTAAGTATATGGCTTTCAACAAAAAATTGTCTTGGAAATGATAGCATTTTTTATGGTCCCGCTCTTTGACTTAAGTCAAAATTACTACATTAAATACGGGTGAATATGAAATTATTGAGTCCAAGTCAGCACTTTTTTCTAATTCAAAAAATAACGCCGTTTATCGAAAACGGCGCCATTAAAATCAATACTTACTCTTTAACCAGAAGCACACTAATGGCTTTGATAATAACCCTGACCGTGTCGCCTTCCTTGATGCCCAGATCGTCGAGCGACTCGACGGTTATCACGGAACTCATCCGCGCCCCTTCAGGGATGGTGAATTTAACCTGGCTCATCACCATGCCTCTTTTGATCTCGGTGACCTTGCCGACCAACTGGTTACGGGCTCCATATTTCATGACAAGCCTCCTGATTTGATAATTATTATAACGGCTGAGATAATTCAGAAAACCATTCTTTATAAATATACTCCAAAAGCGGTCAATCGGGCAAGTATTTCAAGGGCCCATTTTTTTGGCTGCTAAATATTGACAGATCGGGCGGTTTTACACATATTATATCAGATTGGACCCTGAGCCGGTTCGGTAGGCCCGGGCTAAAACAATCCATCCGTTCCGATCCCGGGCATTTTGATTCAATGAAGTTCACTTAATTGGTTATGCCGGAGGTGCGGCAATGCAGCTTAACTGGATCAAGTACAACAGCGGTAAATGGTGCCCGTTGAATTCGCTTGATTTGCGCAGCCCTCACTTCGACGACTTTGAAGGTGTCTACATAATCTGGCACGGGGGCAAAAAGCCGGCAGTTGTCAGGGTCGGTCAGGGGAATATCCGCGACCGTCTGACCCACCACAAAAACGACTGGGAAATACAAGCCTACAAGGAACTGGGGCTGTACGTGACCTGGGCGAAAGCGGCGAAGGAGCATCGCGACGGTATCGAAGTGTACCTGTCCAAAAAGCTGAAGCCGATGGTCCGGCGGCATATCACCACCGCCAAAGAAATTACGGTCAATCTGCCCTGGGTGAAAACCGATCAAACCGTCAATGCCTGATTCTATTTTATAACCGCCCTTACAATATACTCCGGCACGAATTCAATAGCCGCATCATCACTTTCATCGGTAATATTTTCGCCGGTCGAAACCACCACCATATTCAACTCAGGAATTACAAAAATAAATTGATCCGCGTATCCCCAGCAAATCTTGATATCATCCGGCGCGGGAATATGACCGGGGACATTTTCCAGCGGCATCATCCACCACTGGTAACCATAACTGAAAGTACTGTTGATCCGTACATGATTATGCGTCGAAGCGGCCACCCAATCAGCCGGGACAACCTGCTTTTTGTTCCATTTGCCGCCGTCAAGGTACATCTGCCCGAAACGCGCCATATCTCTTGGCCGCAGCCATAATCCCCAGCCCGTATTGGTCAAATCCTGCGCACCGGCTTCCCATTGGTAATTCTCGATTCCAAGCGGTTTCATCAAAACCTCATCGGCAAATTCCTGTGCCTGCATACCGATCTGATTGCGCAGTATCCCCGAGAGCACCATCGTCGCCCCGGTGTTGTACCGAAACCTGGTTCCCGGTGGCTCCACCATCGGCTGATCGAGAACATATTTCACCCAGTCAGCACTGTTTCTTATCTGGTAAATGGAATTGCGGGAATCATCGAACGGATAGGTGAATTCATCCCAATGCGTTCCCATCCGCATCGTCAGAATGTTCCGGAGAACGATGGCTTCCTTGTCGGCATCCAGATTGGCATAACTGTCGTACTCCGGGAAAAAACTCAGGACATTATGATCGAGGCTGTCGACATATCCCTGCTCCATGGCGATTCCGACCAGTGCCGATGTAAAACTTTTGGTGACCGAGTAGATTCGGTGCAATCGGTTGACATCATAGCCGCGGTAATATCTTTCGAAGACAAGAAACCCGTTACGGATAACCAGCAGACTGTGAATCTCGCCATATTCCCCGGCGAGTATTTTGTCATCAAGACCCGAAAGAATAACGATATCCAGACCCTGGGATCGCGGCGACGCCACCTTCCAATCGCCGGCTGTTTTTTCGCCGGAGTTGACACCGCAGAAGATACTTAACAGCAGGATAATTATCAGGGGGAGATCGGTGAATCTGCGGATCCTGCATTTTTTCATTAAAAAAATCATATTATTTACCGCCTCGGCTGCCCGTTATATCTGACGTATTGAACGAATCGTTTGTTTTAGCCTTTTAATGGATGGACAAGTCAGCCACTGCAATTAACATGACCATAATATCTATTTTCGTTCAAATAGGCGCCTTAAAAAACGTAGAACCGTTGGAGAGTGTCGTTGTTTCTGACCTGATCATTTTAGCAGGAGGGGTGTCATGAAAACCAGTATTATCTTTACCGGTTCCGGCCCCATTCTTATAATCACCAGCTATGCTTCGCTGACCGATCCCGGTCTGGTCGAAAAACTGGAATCAAAGGGGATCAAGAAATTCATCGCCTGTGAACTGGACCAGGAACTGGTTCGATCGAAATACGGGGCGCATTTTACGGCGGTTATGAATGATGTCAAACAGACCGATGACTTACGGGTGCTGGATTACAACGGGCACAATGTCTTCTACAATTTCTCGTTTTCCGAGATGGGTGAGCCGGTTTACTATGAACCGGAGTATGTCTAATTAAATAATTACCATTGACGGGCCGCTTCACAATTACGGGAGCGGCTCGATTTTTTACTGTCTTGCATTAAATAATTCCCGCCTTTATATTCAATCCCTGATATGACACTATCGGAGGCGGATTGGACATTCTGGTTCTCGTCATTTTCTGTTTTGTCTATCTGGGGATGATTCTGGGAAGAATCCCCGGACTGGCGCTCGACCGCACGGGGCTGGCGCTTCTGGGCGCCATCGGCCTGGTTATCGCCGGAAGGGTCAGCCTGACTCATTTTGCCGCCGCCGTCGATATGCCGACCATCATGCTATTGTTCGGCCTGATGGTCATCTCGGCCCAATTCCGGTTGAGCGGCTTTTATTCACATCTAATCCGCCATATCGCCAAAACAGAACTATCCCCTCCGACACTTCTGGCTCTCATTATCGGCGCCGTCGGTCTTCTCTCGGCGGTTCTGGCTAATGATATCGTCTGTCTGGCGGTAGCGCCGGTGCTGATCGAGGCCTGCGATCGGCGGCAGCTCGATCCCAAACCATTTCTGTTGGCACTGGCCTGTGCCGCCAATGTCGGCTCGGCCGCGACCTTGATCGGCAATCCACAGAACATTCTTATCGGGCAGATACTGCATCTGTCTTTTTCAGGCTATTTGTGGGATGCGTTAATTCCTTCGGTGCTCGGGCTGGCGCTAGTCTGGCTTATAATCAATCGCTTTACCGCCGGGAAATGGCATCTGGTAAGAAAAACCCGGCCGGTCGAATCGCCGCCGCATAGTAACTGGCAGACTTCCAAAGGGTTGATAATTGTTATGATTCTGGTGGTCATGTTTCTGGCATCACCATGGCCGCGCGAAATTATTGCCCTGGCCGCCGCGGGAATTCTTCTATGCTCGCGCCGCATGCGTTCGCGCGAGATGCTCGGTCTGGTTGACTGGCAGTTGCTGGTGCTGTTTATATCCCTGTTTGTGGTGAATTATGCTTTCAGCGCCGCGGGTTACCTCGACGGTCTGAAAAATACTCTTGTATCGGGCGGGGTCAATCCCGACCATCCGGCTGCCCTTTTCGGAATAAGCGTAGTCCTTTCCAACATCGTTTCCAATGTTCCGGCCGTCATGCTGTTACTGCCGACATCCCATCACCTGATGGCTGGATCGGTCCTGGCGCTGTCATCGACTCTGGCCGGCAACCTTTTCATTGTCGGCTCGATTGCCAACATAATCGTGATTGATCAGGCTTCCCGGCTCGGTATCCACATAAGCTGGCGCGAGCACGCGCGAATCGGCATCCCGGTCACTCTGGCCACCCTGGCCGTGGCCGGAGTCTGGCTCTGGATAAGAATGTTATGACCATTGACTCGCTATATCGACAAAGGTTATTGACAAAATCAATTGTTTTCATATCTTAGACCGGTATGAAATTTACAGTTGCACTACTGCTCTCTCTTTGCCTGTTTTCGCTTCTCACTGTCTCGTTAATGGCGCAGACGGCCGATGTAAGCACGGTTCCGACCGACCGGATGGTTGACGAGCAGGCCGATGAAGAACCGGGCGTGGCCTATTTCCTGTTCAACGGTAAATATCTTCTGTTTCTAATAATGGCTCTGGTGGGGCTGGCGCTTCTTCTGGGCCGCTGGATTAACCGCTGGGTGCGGATTGGCATGATGGCGGTCGCGTTTGTCCTGTTCGGCCTGGAGCTTTTCTATCCGCTGCATCCCAGCCCGATGTGCGGTATTATCAACCTGTTCATGTTCAAATTTCTCTACGGGGCCTTTTTTGCCGGCTTTATCGCCCTTTTTCTGGCTATTTTTATCCCCAGCCTGATCGGAAGGAAACTGTTTTGCGGGTGGGTTTGCCCGCTCGGGGCACTCCAGGAGCTGATCAACAAGATTCCGCATAAATTCAAATATAAGCAGTTCAATTTTACCGCTTTCAATACGGTTCGGATGAGCCTTCTGGTGCTGTTCGTTTTAACCTTTTTCGCCGTCAAGGACCAGATCACCCTTCTGGCCGAGAATGTCGGCGGCGATATCACCGCCGAGATCTGGACCGCCTTTTCGGCTTTCAGTCTCTATGACTCGATCAACTTTTTCGAACTGTTGCACTGGAATATCAACGCGTCCTGGATTATCATGTTCGCCATTCTGGTGCTTGCCAGTCTGATATTATACCGCCCGTTCTGCTACCTGATATGCCCGATCGGCGCCCTGACCTGGCTGGCGGAGAAAATCGCTCCCGGACGGGTGCGGGTCGATCATGAAGCCTGCACGCTGTGCATGACCTGTGTTGACGCCTCCCCCTGTCCGACCATCGCGCGGCTGATCGATGAGACCACCAAAGCGGCCCCGGACTGCACCTCCTGCGGCGAATGTCTCAAAGCCTGCGACCAGGACGCCATCAAGTTCGGGTTCAAGAAATAATCAACATATAAAAACTTGTAGATACCGTCTTAACTGTCAAGGGCATAGTTAGGATTAAAGGGTAAATTGTTTTTCAACATTGCCCGGATCATCATCAGTAGTTTTTTCATAAC
>PGXB01000034.1 GCA_002838945.1 candidate division Zixibacteria bacterium HGW-Zixibacteria-1 | reverse complement strand
AACATCTGAACACCTCCTGTCCTTCGGGACTCAGGATGAGAAAGAATCATAATAATAGTATCCTTTCTCCGTGTCCACTAAATCGGGGGAACTTCAAAGTCGTATTGTCGAAATACCCTCACTTATTTAAAGAAGTTGAGACGATAATCAAATCAATAGATGCCTCCGAGCACATGACTAAGATTAGTAAAGAGAAGACCATGCCAGGGCGAGAATTGTATGCTCCCAGAGAGCTAAATGGTGTATTTAAGGAGCAATTTACCAATTATAGTTGGAAACCTGTGCGCGTAAAATGCGATTATCCAACAGATTTATATGTTGCAGGATATAAACCACCGGCAATGGGCAAGGGTGCATTTAGAGAAATGGACTTCGTAAAGGAAAAGCTGGGTATAGAGCTACAGTTCGGAAAGTATGCCTTTATGGTTTATAATGTCTGTGCTAAAATGACAATATTCCATAAACTTGGCTATATTGACACTGGAATTGAGATTGTTGGAGTTAAGCACTTTGCGGATGAAATGTCAACGGGCGTTTCCTATTTCGAGCAGTTTGCGTGGGACTTAAAGGCACGTGGAATTGCGGATATTGATATTCCGGTATTCATCCTTGGAATTGATATAGAGTAGCCCCTTTCTCACCCTGCCGGTATGCAGGCGGTCACTTGCTGAATTGCTTTTCAATTTCCAGCAGATCGTGCCGCTTCAGCCAACCATAATAGGACTGGCAATCCTTACACCAGTTCATAATACCCTGTCTGCCTTTGGATTTATTGAATCGCTCAATAGGCAGGATGCGCTCTCCGGTATGAAACCGGCAACAGCAACGTTTGGTTTTCATGGCTTTGGTTTTCATTATTACTCCTGATTTAAGATGTGAATTTGATAGCTGATCGTTTCATTTATGAACCGTTTCCGGTCGCTGTCGGCCAATTCCTGTAGGCGTTCGGGATGCTCACCCACCAGTTCAAAAGCCAGTTCCTTATATTTTGGAGCGATTCGGCGAATACACCGACATTCAATCTTATTACCGCTCACTTGTAGAACTGAATCTTCACCGGCTTCCTGATAGAGATATTCCGCCGTTTCCTTGATGGCCTTTTCAATCTCGGCCAACTTGATCTTGAGTGCATTACGTTCAATTAAGGCGTCCAGTAATTTGTGATTCTTTAACATTTTAACCTCGCTTTCTATAGGTTATGATTTACTTGACCGATAAAACGTCCGACCACAGAGATTGCATATCCGTTCGTCCTGTCCTTTTCCCAAGTGACAGTTTTCATCCGGATGGTCACAGGCCGGTTCATCATCCTCTATTTCCTTGATCGTATCGGCTTCATCCAGAATTTGACCGCAGTCTAAACAAACGATCTGTCCGGCAAGACTGTCAAAATTATTGTGATCGCATTCTTTGGATTCGGCATTCGGTTTCTGATCGGTATACAACATTTTCTCTTCTCCTTTGCTATGTTCTATAAAAAAGTATCGCAATGGACGTGCCAAACCAAGATAGGTGAATCCATGATACAAGGAACTGTATTTTAACGTTTCCAAAATACAACCGGATGAAAACCGATGCTTTTTAGTTTTATTGGAAATGTTTTAAGATTGTGGTGTTAAAACCATAATTTATGGTTGCTTACCAATATGTGCCGACACGGCTCTTCCATTGGCAAGCGAGTTGCTGTATAAAAAGATAAAGTAATCTATTAAGGAGGTTAAATTTGAGCCGAGTGAAAAGATGTCCCACATGCGGACAGACCAAATCAACCGATGAGTTCTACCATAATCGGGCGCAATATGACGGAGTTGATAATCAGTGTAAAATCTGTAAGTGCACCTATTATCAAAGCTACATGAAAACCTACAGTCAGAGACCAAAGTGTAAAGCCCGGCACAGGCTTTATAGGCGATTGCTCCGCCTGGATTGTCTCGCGGGAGTGAGTCAGTTACAGTGTTGCTGTGCTGTGTGTGGTGAAAGTGATCTAAAACTCTTAGTTATCCACCACCAACAAGGTAACGGGATAGAGCACCGCGATAAATCTGGCCACAGTCATTTATATTGGCTTTCCATCGTGAGATCAAATTTTGATCGTTTGAAGTATCAAGTGTTGTGTGATTCCTGTCACCGGCAGTGGCACAAGAGACAACCTATCACCAATTAAATTGACGATCGAAGATACCCAAGAGATGGCCTTTCGAGGTATCGTCCTTGACATTCAAGGCTTCAGGGATATGTCGGGACACCCCAAAAAGCCTGAGTGCAAGGGAAGGGCTTTCTTTTAGATGGATAAGAAGTATACATTAAGTCATTGGTATGCAAGCGGTTGCATAGCCTTGTATATTGGCTTGCATGTCGTTTCAATTTAGTTGGTGATAAGGATACATGCCTATTATTTCAGAAGTAATAGGAGCTAATATCGCTCCACGGGAAAGTCTTTATGGTCTCGGTGCGATCAATATGAAAGCCGGGCTGGCCTGTATGATGGCCGCATTCAAATCACTTGTCAAATCCGGTTTACTCGACGGCAAGGCCGGGCGTCTCGGTCTGGCGGTCACGGTCGATCAGGAAGGTCTCAGTCTTGGCGCAAAAGCATTCCTGAAAACCGATTATGCAAAATGCGGGGCCATGCTGCATGCGGAGCATTTTTACGGCGATTCGGAAAAAGATTACCTGCCGCTGGCCGTTACCGGCAAAGTGCTGTATAAACTTATCATAAAAGGCAAAGCGGCTCATGCTTTTCGACCCCACCTGGGCGGCATCAATGCCATCGATGACGCCGCCGCCATTATCGGCCAATTGAGTAAACTCAAAATGAGGGAGCATCCTTTGTTCGCCAAGGGGACCGTCTGCGCCCTTAAAATCGACGGCGGCTATAAAGAATATGCCATTGTCGTACCCGAACGATGTGAAATAATCATTACCCGATTGACTGTCCCCGGCGAAACGGTCGAAATCGCCGTTCGCGATATGAGAGAACTGATTGACTCGCTTGGACTGAAATCAACGGTGGAAATCGAAACGCCTCCACCTGCCTATGAACCTTATGTCCTCGATGAACAGACATCCTTTAGCAAAATTTTCAAGGATGTCTATTCAGAAGTGATTGGAGTTGCACCCCATTTCGCCGGGCACCGCGGAATTGTCGATGCCAATGTTTTTGCCGGTGAGGGCAATATCCCGACTATCGTTTTCGGCCCCAAAGGGGCCAACCACCACTGCGCCGGCGAGTATGTCGAGTTGAGGACCCTGCTGCCGGTGGCTCAAATATATGCCCAAACGGCGCTGCGTTTTCTTGGCGTCTGATTTTGATTCCCAACAGGCGTCGGGCTGCCGTCAGTCGGCGCCGCGCAATTTTATCATGCAGACATCAAATGACTCGGAATCCCGGTCGCTGGTCTGTCCAACCAGAATAATATCCCCGCTTGCCGTTTCATAAATCTGGCTGCCCCATTCTGACCCGGCCCCGCCGATCACATGTTGCCGCAGTATATTACCGTCGGAGTCAAGCTTGACTATGTAGAAATCATTATTGTAAGTAGTGGCGCTGTCAACTGCCTTGGCCGTCCCGCCGATTAAATACCCTCCGTCATCACTGGCACATATAGAATTGCCGTAATCATAAAATTTGCTGTTACCGAATGATTTTGACCAGACTTCATTGCCCATCGAATCGATCTTGATGACATGGGCATTCATGATATCTTCGCAATCGGAATATCCGGCCATTATAAAGCCGCCGTCCTTTGTCGGACACATCGAATTGCACCAGTCAAAACCATGGCCATAGCTTCCGTTCGTGGCGTATTTCCTTGACCAAACTTCATTGCTTTCGGAATCGGTTTTGATCAGATAAAAATCGCTGTTGCCCCCTTCGGTCGTCCCGGTCGTGGCCCCGATTATATATCCTCCATCAGCCATTGCATAAACCGAGTTGCCGGTTTCCGAGCGCTCTTCACCATAAGTTTTCGACCAGACTTCATTGCCGGCGGTATCCGTCTTTATCAAATAAATATCCTCTTCGCCGCTTCCCGATGAATGCGTAAATCCGCAGATGACATAACCGCCATCGACCGCTCTGGAGACAGCTTTGCCGACATCCCAGCTTGCACCTCCGAAAGTCTTTGACCAGATTTCATTGCCCCTGGAGTCGATTCTGACCAGATAAACATCCTTCGAACCCGCCCCATATGATGTCGTATAACCGGTGATAACATACCCGTCATCAACCGCTGCACATCCGTAACCGTATTCTGTTCCGGCGCCGCCGAAGGTTTTTGCCCAGACTTTCTTTCCTTCGGCATCGGTCTTGACGGCCAAAATGTCGGCGTCACCCGATCCATGCGAGAAGGTGTAGCCGACAATTAAAAAACCGCCGTTTTCGGTCCTGCATACCGCCTGGCCGCCGTCGGCCACAAACCCGCCGAAAGTCCGCGCCCATACAATTGTATCCGGCGCGAAATCGACGGCATCGGAAAAAATAAATTCTTTTTCCGGGTAATTCGGATGCTTTCCTTTCGCCTGTCTTTCTTCGATGGCTGTCGCCATGGCCATGCAATTGACCATGCTGTAATACATCCCGCGGGCGGTTGTTATAATGCTGCCGTCAATAATAGGCGGGCGGTCCTTGTCCACAACCGATGCCCCGGCCGATTCATATTCGTCCTTAAATTCCTGGTTTCCTATGATGGTTTTACCTCTGATTACATCGGCCGCCGCCAGAACCCGCGCTCCGGCACATGATGATATAACCGGAATATTTTGTTTCACTGCCGTTGATATCAACTGCAAAGTGGGTGGATCATTGACGAATTCATCGAAGGGAACCGGAGAAAAGAATGAAGTGGATGGCATAATTGCCACACAATCATATTCGCCGGGGTTTTTTACTTCATTTGTCATGATGTCCGGGACTATAACAGGCAATTGATAACGGTAATAGTACGGCGGGCAGGCCGGTATCTCCTTAAGGACACCGCCATGAGTTACTTTCCAGCCGTACTGCTCAAAAATATCGCGATACAAGAAATAATTAGCGCCATAATTACGACTGACCAGAAGCAGAATATTCATTCCGCTGTTATTCGATTTACTTTTGAGCGGACTCAAACCCGTTCCACAGACAATAAGAAGTAAGATGGTAGTAATTATTATTGGAGGTAATAAAATTTTTTGCACCCTGAATCTCCCGAAGTTAGTTTACTTTTTTATTATTATGGAAGCTTAGAGGGCTAATCCTTTCGCATAATCAAAATAATTTATTCGCATAATTTGGCCAAAGGGGAATTTTTGACTCCGATTTTCGGCCATTTACATGGCCAAGCCAGGTTAGGATAAATCGACAGAATTTGAAGTCTAAGTCATTTAATGGCAACACTATAACATTAATTGACAGTGAAAAATTATAGTCTGCTATAAATAAATGTAAAAAAGTGAAAAAATAGGTTGCTAATTAAACCCAAAAACGTATAATATAAAATACGTTTTTTATTTGTAAGGGTTTCTTATGGATAGGAAGTCGCAGATTATCGACGCGGCTCAGGTTTTGTTCGCACAGTTCGGACTCCGGAAGGTCACTACAGATGATATCGCCAGGGAAGCCCATATTTCCAAAGCTACCATTTATAAAATTTTCAAGAACAAAAATGAAATTTTTGACGTCGTTCTCCAGACCGAAACCGGCCAACTTCTGTCCTCGATAAGACATGCGGTCGACTCTCATTCGGAAGTAGCCGACAAGCTTAAGGCCCATCTGATGACTCGACTGGGGAAAGTCCCTGAGTTTGTAAATTTTTACCGTGTCACTTATGAAACCTGGGGCGATTACTGGCCCCATATTGCTCAGATCAGGCAGCAATTTCTCAAGTCGGAGCAGGAAATAGTCAAAGATATTTTGCTGCAGGGAATAAAACGTAACGAGCTTGTCATCAATAACGTGGAAATGGCCGCGCATGTTCTTATTGTCGCGCTGGCCTCACTGGAATTTCAATGGGCTCTGGATGAATATAAAATATCGCTGGAGACCATGGTTGACAATATGCTGGAAATGATGATAAACGGCATATACAGGAGGTAATTTATGAGCGGTAGTTGCAATGACAACCACCTTCACAGCTCGACCTGCTTGATATGCGATACCTCTGTCGGGCACACACAGGTCAAGCCTCATACTTTTCATATCCCGGTCATGGGTACCGGATTTACCATCGATACGCCGCTGCGTGTCGCTAAATATGGAATTACTTCGGTCATCTCGATCGGTGATGATATATTGATGGAAAAAATGCGCATGTTCCATAGCAGGAATTATAATCGCCCCTTTCAACCGATCATGGAGCGGGAAGAAGATGCTCGAGCACGACGTATCACCGCCTATCTCAATCTAATCGATGAATTGGTCGCGGAACAGGCAGTGGCCATACAGGCATTGCCATTTGAGCCCGGAAGCGACCTGGTCAGATATTTCGATTTGCTTCCCAACGGCGGCATGAAACAGGTTTACAATGCAATGGGGGCAACCGACAATCCGCAGAAAAAAGCCGTTCTGCAGGAAATGCTTCGCTGTCATATGGCCCCGGGCAAAATCGATGTCAATATAATGACCAAGCTTGATCGCGATATGTATCACAAGGGAGTCAAACTGGCGCCGGAATATGCGCTGGCCATGTCGGCCCTTCGGGGTTATGCCAAAAGTACATTACATTCTTCAATCGTGCTTTCGGCCGGTGTCAACCGCCGTTTGTATGCATACATTGCCAATTTTGATGACTTCTTCCCGGTTGACGGCAATCTTCCCAAGAAGCAATTAATTCTAAAAGTGAGCGATTACCGATCAGCTGCGCTTCAGGGTAAACTTCTGGCCCGCTATGGATTGTGGGTATCGGAATATCGCATCGAATCCGGTCTTAATTGCGGCGGTCATGCTTTTGCAACCAAGGGATCATTGATGGGTCCAATCATTGAAGAATTCCTTCAAAACCGCGAGGCGCTGACTGAGGAACTTTATGAAGATTACAAAAAGGCGCTGGTTTCCCTTGGACGCCCCAGTCCGCCGACTATGCCGGTTCATCTAACGGCCCAGGGTGGTGTCGGAACATACGCCGAGCATCAGTTTCTGCTGAATTATTTCCATCTGGATAGCATCGGGTGGGGTTCGCCGTTTCTGCTGGTCCCGGAAGTAACCAATGTGGATGCGGTGCATCTGCGTAAATTGATTGCGGCCAGGGCCGATGATATCTGTCTGACCGATTGTTCCCCTCTCGGCGTTCCGTTCTGGAACTTGAAAACTTCCGAAAGCGAGGAAATCCGCCTCGAGCGAATCCGACAGGGAAAACCCGGAAGTCCCTGCCCCAAGGGATACCTCGGCTCCGATACTGAATTTTCGAAATTACCGTTGTGCCGGGCCTCGCGGGAATATCAGAAAAAACGACTGATCCAATTGGACAGCGAAGAAATGCCGCAGGAAATGAAAGAATCAATCCGCGAAGAAGTCATCAGCCGTTCCTGTATCTGTCTTGATCTGGCCGGCGGGGCCGAGTTGAAAAACGGTCTGGAATCGATCGCCAAGACGGCTGTTTGCTGCGGCCCCAATATTATCAGCTTCAAAAAAATTGCCACACTCGAGGAAATGATAAGCCATATCTATGGCCGCGTTTCATTGCTGTCAGGATCGCAGCGCCCTCACATGTTTATTACCGAACTGAAACTGTTTATTGAATACCTTCTTAAAGAATTGAAAAAGACAAGGGAAGGCCTGTTGAATCGGACCGCCAAGTATTTTGCCGAATTCAAGCAAAACCTGCTGGACGGTATCGAGTATTACCAGAATCTGGCCGGGAAGCTTGATGCCGGCGAACGTGACAAGTTCATTCAGGATCTAATTGCGCTCAAATCGGAAATCATGAGCATTATTTTCGAGCCGATCTCTGTGGCGCCGGCGGCCGCGGCAGCCGGATTGGATCAGCAGATCTCGACACGGTTTTCTAAATAAATTGCAAATCGCTGTGCGAGGATTGTTATGAAACA
Organism: candidate division Zixibacteria bacterium HGW-Zixibacteria-1; assembly: GCA_002838945.1. NCBI lineage: Bacteria > Pseudomonadati > Candidatus Zixiibacteriota > candidate division Zixibacteria bacterium HGW-Zixibacteria-1. The sequence continues at coordinate 30,739 of PGXB01000034.1, read as the reverse complement.
GCGTGCACCGAGAAACCGAACCATCTCGCTGACCGCCGCTGATCGTAAACGCCTTCTGAAAAAATTAGTTCGTCTCGAATCCCTGCCCGGCCCGCCCATTCCTCTCAATTCCACAATCTGTGGTGATTATCGTGAGCTGGTCCCTGTCCTGCCAAAGGCATCGGTCGATCTGATGATTCTCGATCCGCCTTACAATCTCGACAAAAACTTCAATGGCAGCCGTTTCAGCCGTCGGTCGGTCGATGATTACACAAATTATTTGTACGAGATGCTGACCGTCCTGAAACCGCTTCTCAAAAAAACCGCCACCATTTATATCTGCGGCGACTGGTTCAGTTCCGCCTCGATCTTTGCGGCGGCATCAAAATTTTTCATCGTCCGCAACCGCATCACCTGGGAGCGCGAGAAGGGGAGAGGCGCCTCGAAAAACTGGAAAAACTCGAGCGAGGATATCTGGTTCTGCACGGTCTCGAAAGAGTTTACTTTCAATGTCAGCGATGTGAAACTCCGGCGCAAGGTTATTGCACCGTACCGCCATGACGACGGTACCCCCAAAGACTGGAAAGAAACCAAAACCGGCAATTACCGCGATACCGCCCCGTCGAATCTATGGACCGATATCACCATCCCGTTCTGGTCGATGCCGGAAAACACCGATCATCCCACCCAGAAAAGTGAAAAGCTGATCGCAAAGTTGGTCCATGCCGGCAGCAATCCGGGCGATCTGGTTTTTGATCCGTTTCTTGGAAGCGGGACCACTTCGGTCGTAGCCAAAAAACTGAACCGAAAATATCTCGGTGTCGAGATCGAAGAGGAGTACTGTCTTCTGGCCGAGCGAAGACTGGAACTTGCCGATGATGATATCTCGATACAGGGGCTCACCGGCGGCGTTTTCTGGGAGCGGAACACCCTGCCCGATCAGGCGAGTCTTGATACTAAGAAAGGCATGCGCCGCAGGAAGTAAAGCTCAAAGCTCTCCGATGATTAGAAACGATATGCAACCATGATCGTGCAAAGCGCGGAATCATCCGGGCAAGTCATCAATTTTCTTGAAAACCACCAATGGATCCCGACTGTCACAAAGACTGCAGCTTTCGGTTTCCATGTAGTAGCCGTCAAGATTATCCGGGATCGGGATATTGGCGGCTCCGGCCCTGTCCTCGGCGCTTATCATAAATCGCTCAAGATATAATCCGCACCCGGTGCAAAAAGAATGTATGACCGATTTCGGGTGCTCAAGAGGCTGCAAAAGCTTGTTCCTGTCGGGAACATGTCCGCCGGTTGCTTTTGCCTTTCCGACGCTCCCGAATAACGACCTGGCCAACTCCCTGTCTCTTTCATCGTCATTCATTGTTATTCCTGGTTTATTACAAAATTTTTTCTTTTTTAGGTCAAAATTAAATCTACAAAATCTCTCCAACAAATATCATTTGCCGGAGAGGAAAAATAACATATAAAGGAAAGAAAGGCAATCGGCCTATAATCATGGGAATAGAATAAATTCCCACGACTTTCCGCGGGAACAAATGACTATTATTCAGCGTATTAGACAAAAGTGATTGATTTATCGGGTTGAATTTATTAAAATAATACCCGACAAATAAAATAAAACAACACCCCTCCCGCATTTCGGGTGGGGCTTTCGTGCTTGGAGTGATAAATGAGCACCGCGACCGAATACAAACGAAGCTACCTTGATTCCATAAATGAGCGGTTTCGCGAGTCGATGCCCTATCTGGAGCTGCTCAATAAAATCGAAAACAGCCAGGACCAGGAAATAACCATAACCGGGTTGGCCGGCTCCTCGCCGGCGATGCTGATCACCGAATTGAGCCGCAAAATCAAACGGCCGATTATTGTCGTGACTTCCGATTCCGAGGAAGCCGATGATCTCTACGATGATCTCAATTTCCTGATGGGTGAAAAGTCGGTCGATCATTTCCCGTCGCTCCAGGCGCCCCCCTATGAATTCCGGGCGGCCCCGGCCGAGATAATCGGCCGAAGGCTGTCCACCATTGCCCGCCTTAAACGAAATCTTGCCCGAGTCGTTGTGGCTCCGATCTCGGCTATTATCGAACCGACTATTACCGCCGGCGATTTTGAATCCGGCAGCCTGATTCTAAAAGTGGGCGATGAAGCGATAATTCATACTTTGGCCGAAAAGTTGACCGTCATGGGTTTCCAGCGCGTCAATCTTGTCGAGGAAATCGGCGATTTTGCCGTCCGCGGCGGCCTCATCGATTTCTTTTCGCCCGGCTTCGAGCATCCGGTCCGCGTGGAGTTTTTCGGCGATGAGATCGATACCATCCGCAAGTTCGATGTTGCCACTCAGCGCACGACCGAGAAGCTTGATCAGGTCGAACTGCTGCCGCGCCGCGAGGTATCGATCCGGCTGGAAACGGTCGAGCGGTTTATCGAAACCATGCCGGAAGATGATGCCGATCTTATCCGGGCGCGCTATATAAATGATCCCGAACTGCCCGGCCTCGAATGGCTCGCGGTTTCATTCGGCATGGAGCGCGGCTGCCTGTTCGATTTTATCGCAACCGATCCGATTTTCTTTCTCAAGGGCGCCGGAAATGTCAAAGCCGAGATAGACGATATTCTAAAAGATGCCGAAAAGCGGCACGACCGGATTCTGGAGCGGATGAAAAATCCGCCCGCAGTCGATCAATATTATGCCAACCTGAAAAAAGTGGAACAGCATTTTGACAACGGCCGCAAAATAGATCTCGTTCCGTTCAAAGGAGGACGGGAGCATATCATCGATTTCGAATGCCGCGATCATCCGGCGCTCGGTTCAAGACTTGATCTGCTTTCGACAACGGTCGATGCCTATTATCGGACCGGTATCAGGTTCTTTATTGCCGCCGACAATTCGGGCCAGGCGGCGCGATTGAATGAACTCCTCAGCGAAAAAATCGAGTCTCCGGCGGTGCTTCCTATCGAAGTCGCCCAGTTCAAAGGCGGCTTTGTCTGCAAGACCCACCGCTTTGCGGTTCTGACTGACCACCAGATTTTCGGGCGCCACTACCGCCGCCTGCGCCGGAAGAAATTCAAAGAGGGCGTGGCGATTCAGAATTACACCAGCCTTACCGAAGGTGACTATGTCGTGCATACCAGTTTTGGAATCGCCCGTTATCAGGGACTTAAGACAATCGAGGCGGCCGGCCGAGCCCGCGACTGCCTGCTTTTGATATATGCCGACGGCGATAAGTTGTATGTGCCTATCGAGGAATTCAACTATGTTTCAAAGTATTCGGGAAAAGACACCACGCCGCGCCTGTCATCACTCGGAGGAACCGGCTGGGAGAAGGTCAAGGCGCGCACCAAAAAAGCTATTGCCGACATGGCCGCCGATCTGCTCAAGATTTATGCCGCCCGCAAAACGCGGCCGGGCCATTCGTTCGGCCCGGATACGACCTGGATGAAACAGCTCGAAGCATCCTTCCCGTTCGAAGAGACCACCGATCAGCTTAAGGCTATCGATAATGTCAAATCCGATCTCGAAAGACCGATTCCGGCCGATCGGCTGGTGTGCGGCGATGTCGGTTATGGCAAAACCGAAGTGGCCATCCGGGCCGCTTTCAAAGCGGTTGAAGGCGGCAAGCAGGTGGCGGTGCTGGTGCCGACGACCATTCTTGCCCAGCAGCATTTCAGTACCTTCAGCCGGCGTCTGACCGATTTCCCGGTTCGGGTCGAGATGCTTTCCCGTTTTCGCACGCGCAAACAGCAACAGGCGATTATCGAGGAACTGGCCGAAGGCAAGGTCGATATCATCATCGGGACCCATCGCCTGCTCTCCAAAGATGTCGAATTCAAGGATCTGGGCCTGCTGATAATCGACGAGGAACAGCGTTTCGGTGTCAAGCACAAGGAAAAACTGCGCAAGATCAAAACCACCGTCGATACCATCGCCCTGACCGCAACCCCGATTCCCCGGACGCTGCAGATGTCGCTCATGGGCGCGCGCGATATGTCGCTGATAAATACCTCGCCCAAGGATCGCCTTCCCATCATAACCAACATTTCCGAATTCGATCCCGAGGTTATCGCCGAAGCCATCCTGCATGAAATCGACCGCGGCGGCCAGGTTTTTTTTGTGCATAACCGGGTGCAGACCATCGAGGCGATGTACCGCTACCTCAAGAAAATCGTTCCGCAGGTCGAGATCGGCGTGGCGCATGGTCAGATGCATGAAAAATCGCTCGAGGGCATCATGCTGGCGTTTCTCTCCGGGCGGTTCCAACTGCTGCTGTCCACCTCGATCATCGAATCCGGTCTCGATATCCCTACGGTCAATACCATCATCATCAACCGCGCCGACCGTTTCGGCCTGGCGCAGCTTTACCAGCTTCGCGGGCGGGTCGGGCGCTCTTCGGTGCATGCCCGCGCTTTTCTCTTGACGCCGCCGTACCGGCTCATCTCCGATGATGCCCGCAAACGGCTCCGTGCCATCGAGGCGCATGCCGACCTCGGCTCTGGATTTGCGCTGGCCATGAAAGACCTCGAGATCCGCGGCGCCGGGAATATCCTCGGCGCGCAGCAGTCCGGCTTTATCGAAGAGGTCGGTTTTGATCTCTACACCAAACTGCTCGAGGAAGCGGTTGCGGAACTGAAGGGGGAAGAGGTTCCTAAAGTGCCGGATACCAAGATCGAGATGGACATCGAGGTGCTCATCCCCGAATACTACGTCGATATCAAACAGCAGAAAGTCGAGATATACCAGAAAATCGCCGGATCGAGGCGGCTCGAGGAGATCGAAAAAATCCGCGATGATGTCGAGGATCGGTTCGGCAAACCGCCCGATGAAGTGAATAACCTGTTCGAGGCGGCGGCGGTGAAAGTTTCCGCCTTCGCGCACCAAATAAATAAGATCAGGCTCCGGAGCGGGATGGTCGAAATGTATTTCGATGCCGACAAAATATTCGAGCGCAAGGAAATCGAAAACTGGCGGCGTGTGACCGAGTATCCGATGGAATTTTCCTTTGCCGAAACCATGATGATCCGCCTTGATTTGACCCAACTCGCCAGAAACCAGCGGTTGGCCTACCTCCGGTCACTGCTGAATAGACTCTAGCCCATTCTGCTGCTTTTATAATTACCACTGCTCCAATATGATATCGGAGCAGGAAACAGGCTGTCGTTATAATTATGAATTTTCCTATGATTTTTTATTGACAATCAATGAAATATTATTTTTATTTAAAAAGTCATGGAAAAAGGTCAGAAAAACGCAATACCAATCTGGTTGGCCGTACTGGCATTATTGATCTTACTACCATGCCTTGCGGCAGTTCTTTATCATATAACTTATTGCCTTGACGATCATGCCAATTGCCATATTTGTCTATTAGCGGCGACTCTGGTAATTTTAGCGGTTTTTAGCCTGATTTTTCGTGCTGATTTTCTTTTTTATATTCAAAAAAAAGGTAAAAACTTTGTCTTGTTTCTTCGCATTTTGGCAGCCGTAATTAGGGCTCCGCCGGCCATCTTTTCTTTTATTTCACTCTTATAATAATCGATACTCAACAGATTTTTATAACAACGCGTACTGATGAAAACAGGAGTAATCTATGCGGATTGGAATAATATGTTTAGGTCTTGCTTTGTTATTTGTCCACCAGGACATTTACTCACAGACGACTTTAAATCCGGATATTTCGGCTATTGGAGATTTCCGGATATTCAGTCACGGCGATGCTGCTCGAAGCAATGAAAAAGAAAAATTGAATTTAGCAGATCCAGAAGTGGAGTTGAATATAAATGGCTATTTAAATCCTTATGTCAGGGCTGATATTGTAATGGGCTGGCATGGCGACCATAACGCCGAAATAGAGGAAGCTTATGCGACTTTCTTAAGAGGCTTGCCTTTCAGGACCAATTTAAGAGTCGGCAAATACTTGCTTGAATTTGGCCGGCTCAATCCCATTCATCCCCATGCTTATTCATTTATTGATCGCCCCTTGCCTCATGAATATTTCTTTGGCGAAGAAGGTTTGTCGGATATGACAATCCGGGCTTCGATAGCGCTTCCCACCGGAGGAGCTTTTACTGAATTGATGTGCGGGCTTCTTAAGGGCGATGCCTTGACTCCCCGTGAGCATGAGCATATGGAAGATGATAGCACCGCAGCGGTTGAACAGGATTCGGAAGATAAGCGAGATCTTGGCTTTTTTGGCAGATTGACAACATCGCTTTCTTTATCGGAATCCGCTGAACTTGCGATCGGCGGATCTGTCCTGAATGCAGTATCTGGCTTTGCTGGAAACGACGAGCATGATGTGGATGAGATCGGAGATCCTGAGCAACTCCGAAGCTGGATTATTGGAGGAGATATTAAATATAAAAGCAAGCCGTCCAGGTACAGATCCCTCCAGGTCGAAGCGGAAGGCATAATGCGTATCAGCCAATCCGGGGCCAATGAAGACGATTTATATTCATATGGTTCGTATGGATATATCGACTACCGTTTCCGGCAGAAATACAATATAGGCGGTATTCTTGAATGGGTAAGGCTTGATGAAATCCAAAACCTTGAAGATCAGCAAGAGCCAATAGCGCATCGGAATAATACATGCCGGGCCGGTCTTTTTGTCGGCTTTGCGCCAATAGAAGAAACCAGCCTGATAAGAATTGCAGGGCACTGGATCGATACGAATGAGAGCGATGGCTATTGGGAAGCGAAAATGCAACTGGTGATAAGCCTTGGCCCTCATAGACCACATAATTTTTAATAAGGTGTAATGATGAAAAAAATATTGTTGTCAATTATTGTTTTATTGACCCTTTCCGGGCCAGTTTTCGGGGAAATAAATGTAGTTACATCGACTTCCGACCTGGCCTATTGGGTCAATGCTATGGGCGGCGATCTGGTAAAAGTTAACTCCATTGCCTCCCCCAATGCCGATATTCATTTTGTCGAAGTCAGGCCAAGCTATATGGCGAAAATCGCCAAAGCTAATATTGTTTTCAAAGTCGGGCTGGAGCTTGATAAATGGATGGATCAACTTATTGACGGCTCGCGAAATGACAAACTGACGATTATTGATTGTTCCAAGTATATCAAGCCGCTTGAAGTTCCTACATTTAAGGCTGATGCCAGATACGGCGATATTCATCCAAGAGGAAATCCGCATTATTGGATTGGTCCCCAGAATGTCGAACCAATATTGAAATCAATTTTGGAAGGTTTAAAATATGTCGATGCCGAAAATGCAGTTTTTTATCGCTCCAGAATGGATAGTCTTATTTCCCATATTTCGATAGACCTCGAAAATATACGCCCCAAAATCCAATTTCTGAAGGGCATGGAAATAGTCTATTATCATGATTCCTGGCCTTATTTCAATGAATATACTGGTTTAATTGCGGCCGGTTTTATAGAGCCATACCCGGGCATCCCTCCATCACCTTCACACGTCAAAGAATTGACTGAAATGATAAAAAAGCGGGGAATCAAAGTTATTGCAATGGAACCATATTTCGATAAGCGGATACCTCAAAAAATAGCTGAGGACACCGGGGCCAAAGTCGTAACATTATATCCATCAATTGGTGGAAAGGACAAGAATGAATCTTACATTGACTGGTTGGAGGGGAATGTAAATGTCTTGCTGGGGGGGCTGAAGTGATCGAATACTTGCCGTTTCTCATATGGCCCTTTTTAGCCAGTCTGATATTGGTGGGCATACATACCTATTTCGGACTTCATGTCATTAAAAGAGGGATCATTTTCATCGACCTCTCCCTGGCGCAAGTCGCGGCTTTTGGAATTACAATGGCTATTCTGTTAGGTTATCCTGCCGACGGAATGATCTCGTACTTTTTTGCATTACTGTTTGCACTCACGGGGGGAGGCATCTTTACTTTCACCAGGAGTATAGAAGGCATTATCCCCCAAGAGGCAATCATTGGTATAGTCTATGCTGTCAGTTCGGCAGCCGCCATTTTGGCGGTAAGCCATTCTCCTGAAGGGGCAGAGCATATTCGATACCTTCTGGTAGGAAGTTTATTGACCGTTTCGCCGAGTGCTGTCCTAAAAACCCTGCTTGCATATACGATTGTGGGCGCTTTTCATTGGTTTGCCAGAAGCAAATTTATAGCTCTGACTTTCAATAATGGAAAAACCCTGTCCTCTTCCAGATTTTGGGATTTTCTTTTTTATGCCTCCTTTGCCGTGGTGGTGACGTCTTCGGTCAAAATTTGCGGAGTACTGCTGGTTTTTATTTTCCTGGTTGTACCATCAGTATTTGCAGCTTTAATGACAAAGCGAATCGGATTGCGTCTTATGTATGGTTGGATTTTTGGGTTTATCGGGTCTGCAATTGGCCTGGTTTTGTCTTTTTGGCTCGATACACCAACCGGAGCAACCATTGTGTGCGCTTTTGGAATTCTACTGTTGCTTATAGCCATAATGCGGAAGTTTATTCGTTTAAATTAAGCCGATAATCTTGTGCTCCCGACCGCTTACATAAACTCTTTCAGTAACAAAAAAGCCCCGGCTGCGGGGCTTTTTTTATCTCGTGATGGGGGTAGCTTATAATCAGCGAAACGTCCGCTGCGCTTCGGTCGGATTTGCGATCAATTTTATACCGGGGACGTGAGTTCCCACTCTTGCGGGAGGTTCCGCTATTTCCCAATTATCCAGATCGGCCGGATCACCGCCGTTGTAAATCATCCGCCAGTAAAACTCCAGCGGGTAGTAGCCGGACCAGTCGGGCGCCCAGTAGTCGATATAGCCATAAATATCATAAACACTCGAGGACTGCCTGGTCAGGTCAAGCTGAAATGACGACAGATAAAATATCCAACCGTCGCTGTATCCGAACTGCTCATAGGCAAATTCCAGAACCAGCGGGTCGCTGTAATAATGCAAAGCGGCCACGGCAAAGTATTCGTTGGGATTGCACTGAACTGTCAGGACGGTGTCGATAATAGTCGTCGTATCATAATGATTCTGCACCGTCACAACCGTATCGATAATAATAGTCGTATCATAATGATTCTGTACCGTAACAACCGTATCATGAACCGTTACCGTGTCATAAACATGATTGACCTGAATGACGGTGTCGATGGTTGAGACGGTGTCGATGGTTGAGATGGTGTCGATCACGAGAACCGTATCGGTGACATGAACCGTGACCGAATCATTGTTGATGACGGTATCGATATGAAAGACAGTGTCGGGAGGCAGCTGAATATACCGGATATCATGAACGTACTCGCTCGATTCGGTAATTTTCTCTTTGTCGCAGCCGCCCCCGAACGCAAACAGGGAGACAGCCGCCAGAACAACCGCGCCGATTAATATCTTTTTCATGGTCATCTCCTTATGGCATAGACACTTCATTCTACCGCTATTTGCGCAAAACCCCTGCCAATTGTCCTCGAATCGGGCCGATTATTGTAACGCCTTGTCTGGCAAGCAGATGAGTAATATCGCTTCAGTCCACGGTTGGGACTATTGATCGCTGTGGTTGCACAGTCTGCTGCATAATGGCGGCATATCCTTCGCAGGTCAGGACCAATGTTGACATACGCTCAGAAGCCAATTTCCAAGTCATTCCATGGAAATAAAATAAGATAAATTCAGTCTTGCCTTGTTTTGCTGTAATAATAGAGGGAAGAACTGCGCGACAAGTATGGAATCGTGCAAAATATACCCAAAAAGTCGAAACTGACCAATTTGAAAGGTCGGGCCGCCCCATTATCTTGATCTAATACCTGTGACTTCTGCATAAAGCCCAAAGTCCATGTTGTCAATAATAAATACCATGCAGCCAACAGTAGAATCGATTCTGAAAAGACAAGGGCTTCAGGGGTATTTACCGATATATGCCCACTCGCTGACCGCCGACACCATTCCTGACTTCGATCTATATATATTTGATGGTCGAAGCATGATCCTCTATCGCTCCGCCCAGTTTCCTTTGACTTCGGAAACATGCAAGGAATTGCTGAATCGAAACCTGAACCGACTTTATATCTCCGCTACTCAACGACACGAGTACCAGCAGTATATAAGAACCCATATAAGTCGCATTCTCGCCGACGAGTCGGTGGATGACTTCACGAAGTCCAGCATAGTCTATGACAGCGCCAAGGAATTGGTGCGAGATGTCTTTACTGATCCGACCAAGTGCCAGAACATCAAGGACAGCCAGGCCTTTGTGGAATCAACGGTTCTGTATGTGCTGGAAGGAAAGAATGCCTTTTTCAACATGCTTAAGGTCATGTCGTTCGACTACAGTGTCTTTACTCACTCGGTAAATGTATGTACTTTTTCTCTGGCACTGGCCCATACTGCCGGAATTGACAGAACCAATGACTTGATAGAAATTGCCACCGGGGCAATATTGCATGACGTCGGCAAGGCCAGGATTCCGGAGTCGATTCTTTATAAACCCGGTCCTCTTGACCAATCCGAATGGCAGACCATGCGCCGGCACCCGCAATGGGGCGTCGAACTCATGTCAGAGACAGATCTGATTTCGCGGACATCATATATTCCTATCCTGCAACATCACGAAAGAGGAAATGGCAAGGGATATCCCGCCGGCCTTGGACAGGACGATATCCATATATATGGCAAGATCGTGGCCATTGCGGATGCCTTTGATGCCATGACAACAAATCGCGTCTATCGTCACGCGGAAGGCACATTCTCTGCGCTTAAAACAATGTCCGCGGATGATGAGGGGTTCGACGAGTCGTTACTTCGACAATTCATCCAGCTTATGGGGCCGTTACGCCCGGATTTAGTTTAGCAAAATTCCTGATGTGACCGAATAAGAATCCGAAGGGTTATTGAGCTTTATCCTTCAGGCATCATCAAATATAGTCAACGACACAACCGGCACTAAGCAGTACTAAAAACAGCGTATTTCATTATTTAATATTTGAGACATAACCCGGGTGCTATTATTTGCATCGAAGCACAATGCGGAGAATTTCCCCCGGGTACCACAGGCGCATACGCGGGCCCCAGGTGCCCGTGCCACGGGAGACAATAACCGGCATCCCGTTTATGATATATTCCCCGGCCAGCAGGGAGTTGGCCAGGCCGGAAATGTAAGTGAAGGGCCATAGTTGTCCGCCATGAGTATGACCGCAAAGCATCAATCCAACCCCGGCGGCCGCGGCTTCTTCGGCCCCTTGAGGCCGATGAGAAAGAAAAATAGTGGCGCTCGAAGAAGGCCTGCCCGCCAGAACCTGCGCAACCGGGTCGGTTGTGTCGGGAATCCGATTATGATTATGACGGTCGTCAATTCCGGCCAGAATTAACCCGGGCCCGGGCTCGCTCCACTGGTTCCGCAGCATATGCACGCCGGCTTCCTCCAGAAACTGAATAGTGGGGTCGAGTCCTCCGTGCGATTCATGATTACCGGTAACAGCCCAAACGCCCATGGGGGCTGATATATCATGGAACAGGTGTATCATACTTTTCTTGCGCTCCCCCGGGCTGTCGCCCTCGAACAGATCCCCCAACAGTACCACTAAATCCGGGTGAAGGGCATTCACCTGGGCTACGCGCGCTTCCAGCCATTCTTCATCGAGGAAGGTACCAACATGCAAATCGGAGACAGCAACCAGCACCAAACCGTCATATTGCCGGGGCAGTTGCGACAGACTGATTTCATAATCGCGCACGACCGGGGCCCGATAACCCTGGTACAAAGCCAATATCGCAAGGACTATTCCAGCTATAAATGCCATGGTGCGCAAGAACGCGAGATATTTCTTAAACAGAAAGCCGAAAATAGTGACTATATCGACAATGAAAAGACAGGTGAATATCAGGAAGGTTGTCCCGAGCCAATTCATTTGGAAAAGCTCCAACGGCCCGGATAAGGAACCCAATCCGATTTCACCGACTTTCTCAGGCAGAAAATAAGTCGCCCATAGAGCTGCCGTCATGATAACCAGTGGCAGGCGGGAAGTATGGCGTTTGATAATTGGTAAAGAAGAGGCGCGCCAGAGAATATAAAGGTGGAATATCGACCATGAGGCAAGTAAGATGGTGTGGAACATGATCAACTGCTCCAATCAAAGTAAGAATGTGGCATAACGCCAAATATAATAAAAGAAAACCGTGATTCATACTACATTTTGATCCAATGTAAGCCGGAAATAAAAAAGCCATGAATGATATTCGCGAACAAAAAAGCGGCTTCGTTTAATATAGAAAATATTCCACTGTCGCAATAATCATCAGGCCTGGGCCTTCACGACCATGATAGGGACATCAAGATTGTGCCTGACGGTGGAAACTGTTTCACCGTAAAACATGTCGCCTATCAATCGATGTCCGTGTGAGCCCATAATAAACAGGTCGATTTTCTCATCCCTGACGGCTTTGATGATTTCCTGCGCGGCCTGACCGGTTTTCAGAACCGACCGGGCATTATAACCCTGATGTTTTAGAATTTCGGCCACTTCACTGATAAAATCGATATCATCCCGGGTGTGTTCATCCGATATATTCTCACCATAAACCTGGGCGCCGGGGGCGTCGGAGACATGAATCAAAGTAATTTCAGCCTTATGAATTTTCGCCAGGGACATCGCGCGGGAAATCACGAACTCATCTATATCCGAATTATCCAGAGCAACTCCAATATGCGTGAACGGGTCGGCCGCCGGCTCGGTAATGGATATCTTGTCAATCAACCGTGGTTTGGACTCCCAGCTTTTTCGTCCAGAAATATAACTTGCCCGCTGCCGGTGAATCTGTGGCCGAGGCTTTTAGTTGACACCGACTCATTATCTTTGCAAATTATATTGAATAAGTGCTGTGCCTGGCTATCTCTGAAGTCACGGATCTCTGCAAAGGAAAGTATATCATGAATCCGGGGAAAATTATATTCATCAACGGGGTTTCCAGCTCGGGGAAATCCCGTCTGGCCAAAGAATTGCAGAAGCGTTTGAAGGAGGATTTCCTCCATTTGCAACTTGATGCCTTTATCGAAATGCTGCCACGAACTGACGATATGGACATGTTCATGCGGATGGTGAGCGGCATGAACCGATCTATTGGGGTGATGGCTGAGGAGGGCAATAATCTGATCGTTGACCATGTTCTGGTTGATAAGAGCTGGATGGATCAATGCCTGGAAATTTTGGGCGGGCGCTATGTTCTGTTCGTCGGTTTGCATTGCCCGCTGGAAGAACTCGAGCGAAGAGAGCGTAAACGTGACAGCCGGCGCCAGGGTTTTGCAAAAGCACAAATCGAAAATATACATCTGGGAAAGCTTTACGATATTGAGTTGGACACACATGCCCTGACTGTTGAGCAATGTGCGGATCAGGTTCTGGACTTTTACGCCACCGGGCACTCTTCCGCATTCGATAGGATGCGGGCCGCCGCAGGCTTGTCCAACAAATAGATCATTTTACCGGGATTAATAGAATCCTCTATTTTCTGAAAACATCCGTGCTAAGGTACTTCAAACCGGAATCCACCATCAAAGTGGCTATGCGCGCCTCCGGACCTAGTTGCTCCGCCACTCGTATGGCCGCGATTACATTGGCTCCCGAAGATGTCCCCGCAAACAGGCCCTCCTCACAGGCAAGGCGCCGGGCCATGGCCTTGGCGTCATCGGTACCGACCGGAATAATTTCATCCGCCAGATCCGGTTCCCACAATGGCGGAGTATAACCGATCCCGACTCCTTCGATTTTGTGTGGTCCCGCCTGGCCGCCCGACAACACCGCTGATTCCGCCGGCTCGACAATTATTATTTTAATCTTCGGATTGTGGCGCTTCAGCACACTGGCCACACCTCGCGCCGAAGCCGCCGTGCCGACACATTGAACGAAGGCATCAAGTTTTCCACCTGTCTGGTTCCAGATTTCCTCACCCAGGGGATAGTACCCGGCAATGCTGTCATGATTATTGAGCTGATCGCTCCAGAAAGTATGCGGTTTTTTGCTGATTTCCCGGGCGGCCTCGATCATATCCAGAATCAGTTTTTTGGTGGTCAACCCTCCTTCACTCGGCACCAGTGTCAGCTCCGCGCCGAGAGCGGACATATGTTTCAGCTTTTCCTGACTGAAGGCATTGGATGTCACGATATGAAGATGGTACCCCTTGGCAACACAGACCAATGCAAGCGATATACCGGTGCTGCCGCCGGTGTATTCGACGATCGTATCCCCCGGATTCAACCGGCCGTCTTCTTCGGCCCGCGAAATCATGGCCTGTGCCGTGCGGTCTTTCATCGAACCGGTTGGATTTTCCCATTCGAGTTTCACGAATATTTTCCCGCAGCCGGGTGGCACAACCTTGCGAAGCTGCACCATCGAAGTATTCCCAATAGCCTGCAGAATATTGTTACAGATATTCATCCTATTTAATTCCCTTACATTTCAATCTTTGCCTCATTCAACTGATTCCAAATCGAAAATCGAGTTAATATAATCGGTCTCAATATCGATCACCAGCCAAATTCGGCACCCTGGCTTTGGAAAATTGTTGGGATAAATCAGGAGCCCGATTGGTGATCCAGAGTTACGAAAGGTGCTCCCGATTCTTTTATTTCATTTTCTCAATATAAAAAAAGCCCGAAACAGGGCTTAAAAGTTGGTAGCGGGGAGGGGATTTGAACCCCTGACCTTCGGGTTATGAGCCTGTACATTAGTCCAAACAGTAGAAAGCACCAGACACTAACAGGCAATAATAGCAACAACTTAGCTTGAGCCTTTTGTCTGGTGTTTTCTCTTATTATCTCTTGTTTTGGCTAATTATGTTAGAAAAATGTTAGAAAGAAGTGTATGTTACACTTCATACAATTTCATGTGAGTTCCCAAAAAGTGAAAAATTCAAAAATAATGCTTGACAATATGTTTGGCATGCCATACTATCTTCGTAAGGCAAAACAATACTTGAAGAGGATAGATTATTAAATGTCTGTTGAGATTTTAAGCGCCAGCCTCGAGGATTACCTTGAAGCCATTTACAATCTGATTGCTGAGAAGCAGGCGGCCCGCGTAAAAGACATTTCGAAGCGACTGAAGGTCAACTATTCTTCTGTGACTGGCGCGCTAAAAGCTCTTTCCGAACGGAAATTGGTCCATTACGCACCTTATGAACTAGTGACTTTGACTCGGAAAGGTGAAGTTCTGGGGAAGGATGTTATTCGACGCCACGAAGTACTTCGCGACTTTTTCACCAAGGTTCTTGCCGTTGAAGAAAAGCACGCTGATGAAGCGGCTTGTAAGATGGAACACGCTGTTTCGCCCAAAATCCTGGAGCGGTTCGTTGAATTCGTTGAGTTTGTTGAGACTTGTCCGCGTGGAGGGAGCAAATGGATAAAAGGGTTTGGGTATCATTGCGATCACGACGACACTATGGAAAGCTGTGAGAAATGCGTTATAGGAATTTTGGATAATATTAAAGACAAAAAAAAAGATTGTGAAGGAAAACAGCGTATGACTATACAGTTGAATGAACTGGAACCCGGCCTAAAAGGTCGAATTGTGAAGATTGATAGTCAAGGTGATGCCCGTCGACGTATCGCTGAAATGGGAGTTACTCCGGGATCACTTATAGAGGTTGAACGAGTAGCGCCTCTTGGCGACCCTATTGAAGTAAAAGTAAAGGGATATCATCTTTCCCTGCGCAAAGATGAAGCCAAAAAGATAACGGTTGAAAAACTATGAGCGAATTAACAGCAAGGTACAAGTCATACATGTCCACTGAACAACACGCAAAAGTAACCGTTCCACTGGCTATGGCAATTATGGGACATCAATTTCGAGTCGTGAAGATCAATGCCGGAAACGGTCTGTGCGAAAGATTATCCTCAATGGGACTGGTTCCCGGCGTCATACTTGAGGTGATCAGCAATGGCCGCAGAGGCCCCATGGTCGTTGCTGTCAAAGGGAGCCGTTTGGTGCTTGGTCGAGGTATGGCTCTGAAAGTTTTGGTGGAGTAGTTTTTTTTGACATAATTGTTTGGCTTGCCAAACAATTATATGAATACGAAAATAAGTTTGTATAAATAGGAAGCTCAAGTTATGACACGCAAGAAGATCAAAGTGGCTTTATCCGGCAATCCAAATTCCGGTAAGACAACGGTGTTTAATGCCATTACCGGTGCGCATCAGCACGTGGGGAATTATCCCGGTGTGACAGTGGAGAAGAAATCAGGAACGCGACGATTCCAGAATCACGAACTTGAAGTTGTCGACCTGCCTGGCGTTTATAGCCTCACGCCGCACTCGCTTGAAGAGGAAGTGGCTCGTAATTTCCTCGTTGAAGAAAAACCTGATGTTGTAATTGATATCATTGACTCTTCGAATCTTGAGAGAAATCTGTATCTGGCTGTACAGCTCATGGAAATGGGCGTTCCATTGGTACTTGCCTTCAACATGAGCGATGTATCTGCGTCCAGAGGGGTTCGGTTCGACCTTGACCAAATCTCCCAGTTGTTTGGCGTACCGATAGTATCCACCGTTGGCCATCGTAATAAGGGCATAGAAGAACTTCTAAGTACATCCGTTAAGACGGCTTTGGAATCTAATGGCAACCGCACTACATCAATCAGCTACGGGAAAGAAATCGATCGAGAACTCCAGAAGCTGCAGGAGATCGTAGTAAGCGAGAACGGAACTTTTTCAGGTCACCATCGAAGGTGGCTGGCAATCAAACTCCTTGAGGGCGATAGCGAGGTTCTGAACCTTGCCGGTAACCAGAATCTGCGTAATGCCGCCGGTCTCCACAAAGAGGTTGAGCAGAGTAAGAACCGTCTCGAAAGCATCATGGGTGATCACCCAGAGATACTGATTGCCGATCAACGGTACGGCTATATTTCAGGAGTACTCAAAGAAACTGTCTCTTCGACCATCGAGCAGAGAAAGACAACTTCAGATAAAATTGACAGCGTAGTAACCAATCGTGTTCTGGGGTTGCCACTCTTTCTGGGGTTGATGTATGCAGTCTTCCACCTGACTTTTACTGTGGGCGATCCGATGATGGGGTGGATCGAAGAGTTGTTCGGTTGGCTTGGCGGAACGGTTGAATCCTGGTGGCCGGTCGGTTCCGACAGTGCTCTTAGGTCGCTCCTGCTGGATGGCATCATTTGCGGTGTAGGCGGTGTGGTAGTTTTCCTTCCGAATATTCTCCTGCTTTTCCTGGCTATCGCTATTCTCGAGGATTCAGGTTACATGGCACGAACCGCCTTTATCATGGATCGGCTCATGCACAAGATTGGTCTTCACGGCAAGAGCTTCATTCCAATGCTCATTGGTTTTGGTTGCACTATTCCGGCGATCATGGCCACTCGGACTCTGGAGAACCGACGAGATCGACTCACAACTATGATGGTGGCTCCTTTAATGAGTTGTGGTGCACGTCTGCCGATTTACGCCCTGATAATTCCCGCCTTCTTCCCACAGATGTGGCATGGAGCCATGTTGTGGACTATTTACGTCATCGGTATTCTCCTGGCTATCGTATCGGCCAAGCTTCTCCGATCAACTGTATTTAAGGGCAAATCGACACCCTTTGTGATGGAGTTGCCGCCGTATCGAATGCCTACACTCAAGGGAGTCTTAATTCACATGTGGGGGCGAGGCTGGCTCTATCTTAAAAAAGCTGGTACTATCATTCTCGGCGTGTCAATCGTACTCTGGGCTCTGACATCCTATCCCCAGAAAGTGGTCTTCGATCAGGATTATGAGGCCGCCTCCACACAAGCAACAACCGAATATGAGGTTGCAGTACAAATGCCTAATGCGGAACCGGAAATAGCCCAGGCTATTCTCGATGAGAAGTTGGAGTCTCTTGCTCAAGTACAGCAGGCAGAAGAGATGGCTTATACGGTCGCCGGTAGAATTGGGCATTGGCTGGAGCCAATCATCAGCCCCATGGGGTTCGACTGGAGAATTGGTACTGCCCTGATCGGCTCCTTCGCAGCAAAAGAAGTGTTTGTTGCGCAGATGGGTATTGTGTACGCGGTTGGTGAGGCTGATGAGGAATCAGACGCTCTACGCGGGAAATTAGCCGCCAATTACAGTCCTCTGGTGGCGTTCTGCATTATGCTCTTCACGCTTATTAGCGCTCCTTGCATGGCGACAATCGCGATAACCAAAAGGGAAAGTAACTCATGGAAGTGGGCTCTGTTCCAACTCGGCGGATTGACCGCTTTGGCTTGGGTTGTGACTGTAGCCACCTTCCAGCTCGGTTCACTCTTTGGAATTGGGATTTAAGGAGGTGTTATGATGGAAATAGTCATTGTCATTGGAATCGTAGGCTCCGCCATAGCGTTAATAGCCAGATCGATCTACCTGACTACATCCGGTAAGAAGAGTGGTTGCACCTGTAGCGGCCCCTGTCCCATATTAGATAAATGTGAAAACAAAACTACTCTTTTGAAGATAAATGATAGATGAAAGGATAACGATATGTTCATGAGAATGCTAATAACAGGTCTCATTCTGGTTCTGGCACTGGCAACACTTGCCAACGCCCAGGATACGACCCCTACCGTTCCTGCGGGGCCACGGCCTACTGAAATTGCCATCAATGAGTCAACGACTCTACAGATCATGGGTTTCGGTGACCTGCTGACCACCTTTCAGGACAATAACGATGGTAGCACCTTCGATATTGGCCAGGCCGAGGTTGACCTTGAGTCTGAGTTGACCGATCGCTTTGCGATCGCTTTGGCTATAGCATACGATGAAGGTAGCTTCACCATCGGCGCCTTCACCGCAGACTACAACGCGTGGTCGGTCAGTGAATCCAGACCCTCGTTTCTGGGAATCAACAATTTTACGATTGGCGGAGGCCAGCATGATGTGCCGTTCGGAATAGACTGGCATGTATATCCCTCCATCGACCGCAAGCTTATCTCCTCGCCACTGGTGATAGAGAATACACACGACTCGTGGAATGACATTGGTGGATATGCTTCAACCGAAGCGACCTGGGGTAACGTCACAGTTTTTGTTGCAAATGGCTTTAGCTATGAAGGTACTGATCCTTCTGGCGAGGAATTGGAAACTCATAACGATCTTGCTATTGGAGGACGTCTTGGTCTTATTCTGAATGGATCGTTTGAACTGGGTGGTTCCTTAGCAAGGATTTACGGTTTGGACCAGACCCATGATATGCTTCTTGCCGGGGTAGATATTCAGGTTTCGATTGAAAACTTCAAATTCAAAGGAGAGTATATTGCTCATCGGTTTGAGTCGGACGATAATTCAAATTTCACCAATGATGGCTTCTACCTACAGGGTTTCTATGGTATCGGAAGTTGGTACTTAATCGGACGATATGATGAATTCCGTCCGGATCAAAAAAGCGCTGATATTGCCCGGACTAGCACCGGACTTGGTCATAATATTAATGATATAATTGAACTAAGACTTGAATACCAAGCCAATAAAGAGGCAGAAGATGCTGCTATATTTCAAGTCGCCTTTGGATTCTAGCTTAAAAAGGGCATATTAGTTTGATGAATTCTTGCTACTCGCAACAACTAACAGAAAACAACAGATAAAACCTCTTTGACCTTCGGGCACCCAGCCTTAAGGCAATAGAATTTTGAGTGTTCTTGTAACTGATTGTAGGATAATGTTTTTGGTAGCGGGGAGGGGATTTGAACCCCTGACCTTCGGGTTATGAGCCCGACGAGCTACCGGACTGCTCCACCCCGCGATCAAAATTAAATTTTTGGTGATCCCGAAGATGAGCCCGACGAGCTACTCCGCCACGGCGGGCTCCACCCCGCGATCAAAATAAATTTTTTGGTGATCCCGAAGATGTGCCCGACGATCTACTCCGCCACGGCGGACTCCACCCCGCGATCAAAATAAATTTTTTGGTGATCCCGAAGATGTGTCCGACGATCTACTCCGCCACGGCGGACTCCACCCCGCGATCAAGAGTCCCAATATATAAATTTTAATGGCTTTGTCAAGCAATTGAAAATAATATTCTTAAGCCTCAAGTAAAATTATTGCGGGAAATAGTCTTATCCAAAATCGATTCCAGAAAATCACGCCCTCGGCCGCTTTTGAGCCACTTTTCGCGTTTCATCGCATCCGAGCGCGTCGCATATTCCTCGGTATAGGCAACCTTCCAGGTCGATTCGCCCTTGGTCGTCCTGCACATGCCGCTATTATGTTCAATCAGGCGCCTTTCAAGATCGCTCGTGTGTCCCGTATATCTGCGGCCTGACGCCGATTTGATAACATAAACAATATACATTACTCTGGGATCCCACTGAACCTGCTGTGATTGAAATGCCGACGAGTTACTCCGCCGCGGCGGACTCCACCCCGCGATCAAAAACCCTTATAAATATAACTTATCGCCTTTGTCAAGCAATTGAAAATAATATTCTCACTTCCCATGCAAACTTATTGCAGATTAATGCCTTAACGTCAAATCAAGGACTTAATTTCAAGCTCTGGACCTGGAAATGTCAATTTGAGTTCCGGCCATCCACCGCATAATCGACCACCTGCCTAAAATCAGGAGCAAATCGGGGCCGGGCCGCCCCGGTAGAGATAGGCAATCAGATAAGTAATATCCAGAATATTAAGCGTCCCGCTGCCGTCGGTGTCGGCTGATTCCGGCGGAACCGGCGCCGGTCCGCCGTTATACAGATAGTGTATTATATAAATGATATCGAGGATATTCAGGGCTCCATTGCCGTTGGCGTCACCGCAAATATACCCAGGGCCGCTTTCCGGGACCAGAAGCGTGATTTCATCGATGCGGACATCGCCTTCATAATCATCGGTGTGCGGCTCGCCCAAATACAGGAACTCGCCGACATCCATGGCAAAAACCAGATCCAGATTAACCGGCGTCGTCTCTTTTAATATATTCTGGTTGCCATCATATAATCTCAGAATAATCTGGCCGTTTTTCTTCTCCAGTTCGGCATAATACCAGCTGTTGTAGGCGTAAGTATAAGCCACGTTCCAGTTCCAGTCCGATGTATCCCAATATGTGCCGGTCCAGGTTCTCAGGAGATTGCCGCCGCTGTTGGTTTCCGGCGCCATATAAACCATGTAAACCGGGTGAAAAGTCTGTCCGCCGCCGCCGTAATTGATATGGTTATCCACATCGATGACCATCTTGCGGTGATAATGCCACCATTGTTCGGCGCACTCGTTTCCCGAACAGGTGTCATCGGTGATGGTCAGAAAATACATTCCGTTTTCATAGTAACCGCCATGACTATCGAAAGCCGGGTTATCATAATCGGCTTGCTCATAATTGGTCAAGTCGTAATTTATATATCCGATTTTGGTTCTAACTTTGTATTCATTCGGAAGATGCCCGACACTTCTGATCAGGGCCGCATTCCAGAAATCGGGCGCATTGAGCCAGGCATAACCATTCGCCACCGTAATCGCACCGCCGTTCAGAAGCTGGAACACCAGCCAATCGTCGGTCCCGAATGTCTGCCCGTCGGAGGCCTCGAAATCGGTATCGAAATTTTCCTGATACAAAACGGTCCAGCCGGAATCATTGAATGAGGCTTCGGCCCTGTCCGAAAAAGCCGCCACCAGAAATATCACTGCCATTAAACAAACCAAACGGGGCATATGCACTCCCTGAAAAAAACTCCTGTTAATAACATTCAGAATATCATACGCGTCGGGCATTTAAAGCCATTGCCGGTTAACGCGACTTAATTTATGAGAATTATAAGCCCGCTGCTGCATTAAACCAAATGTCTTTTTGTCCTTTTTTATCTCTCCTAAATTGGTACTGATATCGGGGTCGATAAATCGATTTGCCTTGCAGATTCTCCGGCATTTGCTTATTTTCAAATTCACTTTTGAATTAGTTTTGCTGTCAAACATTTGATTTTCTGAGAGGGACCATGCATACTGTTACTGAAATCAAAGATAGCACCGCCAACCCGGCTCCACTGGGGCTTCTTGGCTTCGGCATGACGACCGTACTCCTGAATCTTCACAATGCCGGTTTCTTTGGGCTTGATACCATGATCCTCGGCATGGGAATTTTTTACGGCGGCATCGCGCAGATTATTGCCGGTGTTATGGAATGGAAGAAAAAGAATACCTTTGGTACTACTGCCTTTACTTCCTATGGCCTTTTCTGGCTGACCCTGGTGGCGCTTCTCGTATTACCCAAAATGGGTTGGGGCGACGGCCCGACCAAAGGAGCCATGGCCGCATACCTGTTTATCTGGGGCTTTTTCACCTGCTGCATGTTTATCGGGACCCTGAAACTCAACCGCGCTCTTCAATTCGTGTTTGCGACACTGACAATTCTCTTCTGGCTGCTGGCGCTCGGTGATGCCACGGGGAATGCCTCCATCACCCGCCTGGCCGGTTTTGAAGGAATCATTTGCGGCCTTTCGGCTTTTTATACCGCTATAGCACAGGTCCTTAATGAAGTGTATGGAAAAACAGTGCTGCCGCTGGGTGTAATGAATGCTTAGAATTGATAATTCAGGATTATTGAACAAGTTATTCAGTTAATCGATACCGGCAATGATCTCATTGCCGGTATTTTACTTTGGAAGGATGTCGAAATACTCAGGATGTCGCCTTTTTTATATTATTTTCAAGGCATCTTTCTTCGAATTTCGATGCGCTGATCGACTCATCGAAATAAAGACTCATGTTTTCCGTTTTGATACATTCGCTCACCTGCCGTTTGGCGATGCGCTGAATATTGAGCAGGTGTTTTGCCGAGATATTATCGGTCGTAATATTCTTGCCTCCGGTCCCGCAGCCGAGGGTCATCGACGGCTGCAGGGCATTATACGAACCGCCCAGGGCTCCCTGTGAGGCCGGCGTATTGACCAGTATTCTTCCGGCATTCATGACCGTGGCAAAATATAAAATTCTTTCTTCATTGTTGGAAAAGATGCTGATAGTATGCCCCAGCCCGCCGTTATGATTGATCTTCCGGCATAAATCAATTGCCTGATCGATACCATCGGCCACATAGAATGCCAATATCGGCGCCAGTATTTCCAGCGAAAGCGGCGACTGCAAACCGACTTCCTCGAGCATGGCAATTAACAGCGTGGTCCCTTCAGGCGCATCGATTCCAGCCATCTTCGCGATAACCGTGGCCGGCTGGCCGATTACTTCCGGCCGCATGGTTCTGGTGGTTGTGTTGAAGGCAACCGGTTCGAGCTTGGCAATTTCCTCTTTTGAAAGAAAATACGCCCCCCGCTTTTTCAGCTCCTTAATCATCTCCTCGACATGACATTTTCTGACCACGAGTGCCTGCTCGCTGGCGCACACTGTTCCGTTGTCGAATGTCTTGGAATTGAAGATCTGCTCCACGGCGAAAGGAACATCAGCCGTCTTGCCGATAAATACCGGTACATTCCCCGGGCCGATTCCGATCGCCGGATTCCCCGAACTATATGCCGCCCTGACCAGGGCCATCGAGCCCGTGGCCAGCACCATGGCGGTCTTCTTATGACTCATCAGGGCCAGCGTTTCTTCCTCGGTGGAACTTTTAATCCACTGCACACAATGTTCCGGGGCGCCCGCCTCGATGGCCGCTTCGTAACATATCCGGGCCGCTTCAATGGAGCACTTCCGGGCCGCCCCGTGGGGACGGATGATAATGGGATTCCTTGATTTAAGGGAAATAAGGATCTTGAATAGAACCGTCGAGGTCGGGTTGGTCACCGGCGTCACCGCAAAAATGGGCCCAATCGGCTGAGCGATTTCGATAATGCCGTTTTCGTTATTCTCCGATATGACGCCGACCGTCTTCAAATTTTTGATGTCTTCATATACAAAACGGGTGGCAATGACATTTTTAATGACCTTGTCCTGCCAGACACCCAGTCTTGTTTCCTTGCAGGCCAGTTTGGCCAGATGAACCCGATTGTTGAACCCGGCCTCATATACCGCCCGGACAACCTTGTCGGTTTGCCCCTGATCGAATTGTCTGAATTTAGCGGCTGCCTCAACAGCCTTTTTCATGATGGATTCCACATCCAGACCGATCTGCATTTTTTCAGTCATAAATACTTACCTCTCTTCCGACAAACACTGGCCCTTCCGATTAATAAAAAAACGAGGCATGATGACCGGGATCAATATAAATTCCGTGGTTGAATTCCCGGCTTAAGGAAAAATAGCGATTCAGGAGGAATCGCGCAATAGAAAAGATGATAAGCTTTGTCCTTTATCGTCGCAACGCTGCTTCCTGAACTTCTCCACTTGACTTCTCCTGCTTTTTACCTTTCATTTATCAAAAATTGAATTTGGAGAAGAGATAAATAAGATGAATGACGCTGCATTTAAGGGATATAAAGGCCGGGCCAAAGAGGTTCTTCAGTCGCTGGGGGGACGTGTCTGGGCCAGTGTGGTCCTCAAAACCGACAAGGGCAATTTCGAGGGCGTTATTTTGCCCCGCTCTGAAACCGCCGACGGTGACCATATTGTCCTGAAACTGAAAACCGGCTACAATATCGGTATCCGGGCCGACCGTATCACCGAAATCAAGGAAACCAGCTTCAAGGAAGCGATTTACAAGATTCCCGAAAAAGCCTTTCCATTCTCGGATAATAAACCAAGCGTGACCCTTCTCGGAACCGGCGGAACCATCGCCTCGCGGCTCGATTACCGCACCGGCGCCGTCATTCCGGCTTTCACACCGGGCGAACTTTATGGCGCCGTGCCGGAACTGGCCGATATCTGCAATCTCGAAACGCTGAAATTGTTCGGCGTCTTTTCCGAGAATATGGGTCCGGAACAATGGAAGGCCCTGGCCGAGGAAATCGGCCGGCAGATCCGCAACGGCGTCCATGGTATCGTCATCGGCCATGGAACCGACACCATGCATCATACCGCGTCGGTGCTGTCCTACATGGTGCAGAACAGCCCGGTGCCGATCGTCATGGTCGGTTCGCAGCGTTCCTCCGACCGGCCGTCGTCCGATGCCGCCTTCAATCTTCGCTGTGCCGCTTTCACCGCCGGACATTCCGATATCGCCGAAGTGATGGTGTGCATGTTCGGGCCGACCTCCGATGAGTACAACCTGCTGCACCGGGGGACCCGTGTCCGCAAGATGCATTCGTCCTACCGCTCCACTTTCCGCACCGTCGGCGACACTCCGATTGCCACGGTTACGCCTGAGAAATTCACGCCGATCAAAACCGATTACAAGCGCCGTCGCGACGACCGCAATGTCGATGTCAAGGCGGTTTTTGAAGAGAAAGTGACCATCGTCTATTATTACCCCAACATGCAGCCCGATATCATCGAAGCGCTGATCGACAACGGCTACAAGGGGATAGTCATTGCCGGAACCGGTTTGGGGCATGTCAATAAACCGCTTTATCCGGCGTTAAAAAAGGCCCATGAAAAAGGTATCGCGCTTTACATGACGGTGCAGACACTCTGGGGCTATGTGCAGATGTACGTTTACGACACCGGGCGCGACATGATGGAACTGGGCGTCATCCCCGGTGAGAACATGCTTCCCGAAGCGGCCTATACCAAACTGGGCTGGGTGCTGGCGCAGACGACCGATCCGGCCGAGGTCAGGAAAATGATGCTGACCCCGATCGCGGGCGAAATCACTCCCCGCGAGCCATTCGACGGTTACCTGATCATGCAGGGCGGTATCCCCGAGGTCGAGGAATTCATCGGCCGCTTTAACCGATAGAGTATATCAGGTTAAATAAATACTATTACTATAAAATCATCCATGCCGGGGCGGGTTTTAAGACCCGCCCTTCGGTGGCAACAGGCCTCAATACAACAGCTATATTCCATCCCTTGACGCGTTTATATTTCGTATCCTTCTAGCGTTCGTAGTCATCGGATAACTTTCTCCAGAGGGGATAACAAAAATTCCAAAATTGCCCTTTATCTGGATGCGTATTATTTTTGGGCTCAGATGGCTCATATGTTGACAGATATCGAGTAAATCATATATTATATATAATAAGTTCCGGATCAATCGAAAGAACCGATCGTGTTCTCGCTTACCATTTTGCCGGAGGGATAAAAAATGGCCGCAATCAAAACACTTGCAATTGTCCTGGGGCTTATCTTTTTGGTCCCGTTTACTGCCCTATCCGGGCTTATCAATGTTCCGGGAGACTCAAGTAACATTCAGCTCGGCATCGACGGCGCCATGAGCGGCGACACGGTGCTGGTTGCTGCGGGAACCTATTCCGGCGATGGCAACCGCGATCTGGAGTTTCTCGGGAAAAATGTGATTTTGCTGGGCGATCAGGGGCCGGAATTGACGATAATCGACTGCGGCGGCACCGAAATGGAAAATCATCGGGCGTTTTATCTTCATGAGGGGGAAGAAGATGCCGCCGTCATCGAGGGTTTCACGATCACGAATGCCTTCGATGATTATGCCGCTGTTTATGTCACCGGGGCTCATGTGACGATGCGGAATTGTATTGTCACAGAAAATGTCTGCTCCGGTATAATCAGTGCATCCTGGCCGGAATATGTTGTAATCGAGGATTGTGTTTTTTCATACAACCTTGAAGGTATAACTATTTACGGCAGCGGGTATATCAGTAACTCGCAGATGATATTCAATGTCAATAACGGCGTCCACGCAGGCGGGCCCTCGTTTCTCGATATGGATAATTGCCTGATGTACGGCAACGGCGGGTATGGGCTCAATTTTCTGCATGGCTTTTATGGATCACAGACGATCAACAACTGCACCTTTGTCGGCAATCTGAGTGGTATGAAGCTCATGGATGATCCACCCAAGGGAGAAACGGGAAACAGATTCGGCATGATTACAAATTGCCTTTTTGCCTTCAATCAGAATTATGGTATCGATTATGAATGGAGCTACGGGGATTTGCAATGCTGTGACGCCTATGGCAATCCGGGCGGGGATTTTCATGGGACGACCGAGCTGGATCCGGATTTTAACAATTTTTCGCTGAATCCATATTTTTGCGATACGGCCGCAATGAATTGTTATATCGATGAACTTTCGCCCTGCGCGGCGGGACATCCCTATAATCCGTGCGGCGTCCTCATAGGCGCCTACGGCACAAACTGTCAGTATGTAACCGACAGTGATCTGGATGGTGTCCCGGATGAGATCGACAACTGTGCGTCGGTTTTCAATCCGGCCCAGGAGGATCTTGATGGTGATGGCATTGGCGACAGTTGCGATGTTCTTCCGCGAGTATGGTATGTCAAGGCGGATGGCAGCGGCGACGCCCCGACGATTCAGGCGGCCATCGATTCGTCCGTGACGTTCGACACGGTGCTGGTGGCGGCGGGGACATATACCGGCGACGGCAACCGTGATCTCGATTTCAACGGCAAAAATATTGTCCTGGTATCGGAAGACGGCGCGAATGTAACCGTGATTGACTGCGAGGGCAGCGATCCCGATCAGCATCGCGCCTTTTATCTTCACAGCGGGGAGGATACGACGGCGGTTATCGACGGGTTCACCATCACGGGGGCGTACTGGGACGACGGTAGTTTTATAGGCCGGGCGGCCGTTTATATGAGCGGAGCTGCAATAACGGTCCGCAACTGCCTGATAACAGGCAATGCCCAGGCAGGGCTGATAGGTTATATCAATGATTCGACGAGAATCATTGAAGTAAGCAACTGCAGATTTATTGACAACGGGCTATTCGGGCTCGAAGTCAGCGAGGCATCGGTCCGGATTACCGGGTCGCTATTCGACGGCAACAATTATGGAATACTGGCAAACGGTTGGGGCAGTCACATTCTTGAAATGACCGACTGCGTCCTGATAGACAATAACTATTGCGCGGTAGTCGTTTTCTGGCCGGTGGAGTTCCATGTCAGCGGCTGTACTTTCTATAACAATCAGAACGGCTTTTATTTCGAATGGACGCCCCCAAAAGATAATGAAAAGGCTGACCGGGGAACATCGACATTGTCCTATTGCCTGTCGGCCTACAATAGCGGCATCGGAATCGAGAACGACTTCGGCTATTCCGATTATGAAATTCTGTGCTGTAACTCTTTTGGAAACGGTAATGGCGACTGGGTCAGGACCGATTACGGCGCCGGCGATGAATACGGTAATCTGTCCTTGGATCCGATGTTCTGCGACACCACCTTTCTCAGTCTCGATATTGATGCCCTTTCGCCGTGCGCAGCGGCGCACCCGCTGAATCAGTGCGGCGTCCTGATCGGGAAATACGGTGTCGGCTGCAGCCAGTATGATGACTATGACGGCGATGGTGTGGCCGATGCATTCGATAACTGTCCGTCGGTATTTAATCATTTGCAGGAAGACACCGACGAGGATGGCATAGGCGATGCCTGTGAATCATCCACCAAGCGATATGTGAAGGCCGATGGAACCGGCGATGCCCCCACCATTCAGGCGGCTATCGATCTTTCGGCTGATTTCGATACGGTGCTGGTCGCGGCCGGATCCTATATGGGGCCGGGCAACCGGGAACTGGATTTTCTGGGCAAGAGTATTATTGTCGTCTCTGAATCGGGTCCGGAGATGACCATCATCGATTGTGAAGCCAATGCTCTGAATCCACGGTTCGGTGTTGGGTTTTATAAAGGCGAAACCGAACAGGCGCGTTTGGAGGGATTTACGATAACGGGCGCTTACTCGCCCATGTATGCCGACAGCGGCGCGATTTTATGCAACAATGCAACACCGGTTATACGCAATTGTATCGTAATCGAAAATGATGGTAATGGTGTGCGCTGTACCAACGGTGGTTCGCCGAGTATTTATAATTGTGACATTATTTACAACAGCGGTTTTGGGCTTCAGGTCGGCAGCGGGCCGGAGTTTAACTCGCGGCCGGAGCTGTTTAACTGCAATATATCCTACAATGACAGTGACGGCGTCTTTGTCCGATGGCAGGCCGATATCGCTATTTGCAGTACGCTTATTCGCGGCAATGGCGGCTGCGGGGTGGACTACAAGCTGTTTGCATCGGGCAACCTTGAGATGTACACCAATACCATCGTCGAAAACGGCTGCGGGATGCTGTATGACTATGAGCCGCCGAAAGAAGGCGCGATCAGCGATATGCTGCCGGCATCGTTTATCTCGGGAAATATTTTTGCTTTCAACCTGAATGCCGGTTTCCTGGTTACGTTTGTAGTCGATGCCGAATGCACCTGCAACAACTCATACGGCAATCCTGGCGGCGACTGGATCACCGGTACTATGGCGCCGTATGCCGGCGACGCATACGGCAACATTACGGCCGATCCGATTTTCTGCGACCGGAGCGGCGGCGATTTTCGTCTTGACCCGGCTTCGCCCTGCGCGGCCGACAACAACAGCTGCAATACTCTCATGGGTGCCTTTTTCGCGGGGTGCAGCAGTATTTGCGGCGATGTCGACGGTGATAACTCCATTACGCTTCTTGATATCACGTTTCTAATCAATTATCTCTATAAGGGCGGGTCCACACCCGCCGCCATGGAGAATGCGGATGTCAACAACTCGGGCAGTGTCAACATTCTCGATATTTTATATTTGATCAAATATCTATATAAAGGCGGTCCGCCGCCGAACTGCCCGTAGCGGTCCGGGCTTAGTTTTTCGTAGGTCAGGAGCCTCGTGCTCCCGACATCTTGAAAGCCGGGGTGCCCCATGCGCTTCGGCGGATTGTGGAATCATCATGGCCCAGCGCATCCCGGAACTATGCTACGGGATTCCATAAATAAACAGGTCTATGGTACTGCCTTACCAAATTACCATCAAATTGATGTTTAGACGGCTTTGTTTTTATAATAAATTTCACTGTACTAAATAATGCACCATGCATTTACACGGAATTGGCTTTGTTTTTGCGTTTTTAAATTTTCGATATTCCTACTCTCCAAGCGACGGGTCGACACATGGGTCGGCCGCTACAATGATCGGCGTTGCGAGGAGTGAAGTCGAGCCATCGGACGAAGATGGACGACGTGGCAATCTCGTCGCATTTCGCCGAAATTATGGCCTTTATGCCAAAAGTGGCATGATTGCAGCGCTTCGATCTGCGCCTTTGGCGCATCTCTTCGCTCGCAACGACGTGTAAGAACATATTTTTCAATCAAACACTCCTCTATAATACCCCCGGATGGAATTAACAACAAAGTGATGTAGTTTTTGTAGAAAAATTTGGTTTAAGAAGCCCGGAGCGAAGCTCCGGGCCGCGCCTGCCTGACGGAGACTTCATCCATGCTGAATTGCTATATCTAACAACAGAATTTTTCCAGATTTCGACGATTTGATTTATTTAATCGAGTTGCTGGCTTGCATAAATCCGTCATATATTTATTAAAGGTCATATTTTGCTTTGATTTTCGTCCATTAAATATGGTGGGAATGCGTTGACCCTTTGGATAGAAGCAACGATCTTTTAAAAGCTGTGTTAATCTAATATCAAGGGTACATATAAGACGACATCTTGATACAATTGCAATGGCAACAATATGGCTATCTGCCCTTTCATCGCCAATCTTGCTTTGCAATATCCTCTCCCTAACATCGACATCACCATTTTTTAATACGACAGTCTTGTTTTTTTTGATAATTGAGTCACAAAGCTAAGATAGGATTCCATTTTGGATAGCTCTTTCCAGTATCGCGTTCCGCCTAATATTACTCTTCCATCACCACACATAATCCAATCATATATTTGCTTATATTTAGAGTGGTTGATATGAAGTTCCCCCGATTTAGTGGACACGGAGAAAGGATACTATTATTATGATTCTTTCTCATCCTGAGTCCCGAAGGACAGGAGGTGTTCAGATGTTGA